>NZ_CALFPF010000534.1 GCF_937919775.1 uncultured Gimesia sp. | reverse complement strand
GCGATTCGGGAAATGGATAAGGGAGGTGTTGAAGTTCCGCTGGGACAGGGTATGGTCATGTGGGATCAATTCCTGGCTTTGATTTCGGAAACCGGTTACCAGGACTGGCTCACCGTCGATCGCACACAAGGTGAACAGCGAGTCGAAGATTGTCGCCGCGCAATTACCTATCTGGAATCTGTACTCATCTAATCTGTAACGTCCAGCATTTATCTGAAGCAATCCTATGTCACTCCTGGAACCGGAAATCCTGTCTGTCACGGAAACCACCCGCCAGATTAAAAATCTGGTTGAAGCAAACTTTACCTACGCATGGGTGGTTGGCGAGATTTCAAACTGTACGATGGCCAGTTCCGGCCATGTCTACCTGACATTAAAAGATGACGCCGCCCAGCTCCGAGCTGTAATCTGGAAACGGACCGCGTCGCAACTGAAATTTCAGATTGAAGACGGCATGGAAGTCGTAGCCGCCGGACCGGTGGAAGTGTATCAGGCACGAGGCACGTATCAACTCAATATCGAACAACTCCTGCCACAGGGAGTCGGTGCGCTCGAACTGGCCTTTCGTCAAATGCAGGAAAAACTGGCTGCGGAAGGATTGTTCAACCCCGAACAAAAGCAACCGATCCCCCAGTTTCCACGAAAGATCGCACTGGTCACCAGCCCCACCAGCGCCGCCGTCCGCGATATGCTGCAAGTCATCACGAGACGCTGGAAAGCCGTCGATCTGGTCATCGTCCCCGTCGCCGTCCAGGGAGAGGGCGCCGCAGAACAGATCGCCGCCGGAATTGAAATCGCCGCCCGTATCCCCGGTGTGGATACGATTATCACCGGGCGGGGCGGTGGCAGTCTGGAAGATCTCTGGGCCTTCAACGAAGAAGTCGTCGCCCGCGCCATCTTTGACTGCCCGATTCCGATCATCAGTGCGGTCGGTCATGAAATTGATATCAGCATCGCCGATCTCGTCGCAGACCGCCGGGCATTAACTCCCAGTGAGGCGGCTGAACTGGCAGTTCCCCTGCAGTCCGATGTGCTGTCGACGTTGAGACACTGGAAAGGCCAGTTAGTCAACAACCTGAAACAGCGCGCCCGTCAGGTTCGCCTGCAGCTGGATGCACTGGCAGCCCGCCCTGCCCTGACGCGCCCGCTGGATCTGATTCACAACCGCGCTGCACAACTGGATGAACTCGACCGCCGATTGAAACGCAGCACGCGCGAACTGCTCTCCCGGTATCAATCGGAAACAAAACATCTGTCTTCTGCACTGGATGCACTGAGTCCGTTGAAAGTATTAAGCCGCGGTTATAGTATCACACGCGTCGAAACCGGAAAACAAAATACAGAAACGGAAATTGTCAAATCAATCAAACAGATTACCCCGGGCGACTTCCTACTCACTCATGTCTCTGACGGCACCATCACCAGTCACGTTCAGAACGTTTCACAGGAACCATAATCAAAATCAAACACGTAAACAACCACTGTTTTACAACCAGCAGTCAATGCTCATTGAATAAGACCTGATCACATGGCAAAGAAAAAAGCAGCAACATCGGACACCCCTCTATTTGAAGACTCTCTGGCAGAATTACAGGAGATCGTGCATACCCTGGAAGAAGGGACAGCCGGTCTTGAAGAGTCGATGGAACATTTTGAACGGGGCGTGAAACTGTTAAGGTCCTGCTATCAGTCTCTCGAATCAGCCGAGCAGAAAATCGAGATTCTGACCCGCGTCGATGCGGACGGAAACCCTGTACTGGAGGACTTCGATGCGACCGCATCAATCGACAGTAAAGGCCCTTCCAAAACAGGACGTCGAAAAAGCGATCCCAAAAAGAATGACGAAGAGAAAAGTAACAATGATCGAACCTTGTTTTAAAAACTGGTCACAATCATTTCACTGACAGTACAATCGAATCAACTATGTCACAATCACTTCAACAATTGGCCATT
>NZ_CALFPF010000533.1 GCF_937919775.1 uncultured Gimesia sp. | reverse complement strand
CAGGAATGTGTGAATAGATCAATTTATTGTAATGAAATGAGCCGTTGCGGAGCGTTAATCTTCCTCAGCCATTTCCCGAAGAACTGTTGCAATTGTCTCGCAGCCTTCCTCGACCTGTTCCGAGGTCACATTCAAAGGAGGCAGTAATCGAACGACCGTATCATGCGTGGAATTGATGAGCAGACCGCGTTCCATACATTTTCCGACAGCAGGGCCGGAGGGAATATTCAATTCGACGCCAATCATCATTCCGCGGACGCGCACGTCGCGAATAATGGGTAATTCCGTTTTCAGTTGTTCGAAGAATTGCTCGAATTGTTTCGACATCACCTGACAGTTTTCCAGCAGGTTCTGGTCTTCAATCATCTGACCGGTGGCCAGTCCCACCGCCATCGCCAGTGGATTTCCGCCAAACGTGCTGGCATGCATTCCCGGTCTTAAACTGGGAGCGACTTCATCTGTTGCGATAAAGGCACCAGCGGCGACACCGGCGGCAATACCTTTGGCCATTGTCATAATATCAGGCTGAACGCCCCATTGCTGATGACCAAACCAGGTGCCGGTTCGCCCCATGCCCGTTTGCACTTCATCAAAAATCAGCAGGCAGTTGGCTTCATCCGCGATCTTTCGCAGGCCGGCCAGATACCCTTCATCGGGAATATTAACGCCCCCTTCTCCCTGAATCGGTTCTACCATAATCGCACAGGTTTCATCGTCGACCAGACTGGCGATTGCTTCCAGGTCGTTATAAGGAGCATAACGAAAGCCGGCGACCAATGGTCCCAGACCCGCATGATATTTGGGTTGTGCGGTAGCAGTCACTGCGGCGAAAGTTCGGCCGTGAAAACCATTTTCGCAGGTAATAATTTTAGGACGTTTTCCATCGTAGTGCAGCCGGGCCAGTTTAATCGCCCCCTCGACCGCTTCGGCACCGCTGTTACAGAAAAAGGCTTTGCCAAAACTTCGCGTGCAGAGAAACTCTGCAAACCGTCCCTGTGCTTCGGTGTACCAGGTATTGGGCACGTGAATCAGGCGCGTCACCTGATCCTGAATGGCAGCCACAACCGGCTCGGGACAATAGCCGAGAATATTACAGCCCCAGCCGGGGAACAGATCGAGATAACGTTTACCCTCTGCGTCCCAGACGTAACTCCCTTCGCCGCGTACCAGGCTGATCGGATAGCGACCGTAATTGGGAATGACATATTTCGCGAAGAGCGCAATCGTTTCCTGACTGCTGGCATGTCCCGTTAATTGCACTGATACACCTCGTCGTCTAATTAAAAAAGCCGTAAATACACATTATCGGATTCTCGGAAAAGAATTGTGACACTATTTCCAGAACGGAAGTTCGAAAAAGCAGCAAACTCTTTTAAAAATCGCGAAGAACGAATTCTATCAGCCAAAGGGAAATGGGCGAACTCTTTTCAAAAACAAGTCGGAGATTATAGCGAATCCCGCCATTTTCCGCAGCATTCGAATCGAAAGAATCCGCTTCCTCACCAAATTTTCATCTATTTCGCCTGCAGTAATTCCGCAACTTCTCTCGCGAAATAGGTCAAAATGCCATCTGCACCGGCCCGTTTGAAGCAGAGCAGGCTTTCCAGAATGGAGCGTTCCCGGTCCAGCCACCCATTCTGGGCTGCTGCAGAAATCATGGCATATTCACCACTTACCTGATAGGCAAAGGTCGGAATTTCATATTCGACTTTGACGCGGCGGACGATATCCAGATAAGGCATGCCCGGTTTGACCATCACCATGTCGGCACCTTCACTGATATCCAGGCCGACTTCGCGCATTGCTTCATCGCTGTTGGCGGGATCCATCTGGTAGGTACGTTTATCGCCGGATCCCAGATTGGTTCCCGAACCGACGGCATCGCGGAACGGACCGTAAAAGGCAGACGCATATTTCGCTGCATACGCCATGATTTGTACATGCTGGAAACCGGCTTCATCCAGAGCGTCCCGGATCGCACCGATGCGGCCATCCATCATGTCAGAGGGGGCGATAATATCGCAGCCGGCTTCCGCCTGAACCACCGCCTGGCGACACAGAACTTCGATTGTCTCATCATTCACGACATATCCGTCTTTCACGAGGCCGTCCTGCCCGTGACTGGTATAAGGATCCAGAGCCACATCACAGAGAATCCCCAGATTCAGGTTTTCTGCTTTCAATGCCCGGACGGCACGACAGACCAGATTTTCGGCGTTAAATGCTTCTTCGCCTCCTTCGGTTTTTTTCGCGGGATCGGTCGCGGGAAATAGAGCCAATGCAGGAATCTGCAGGTCCGCTGCAGATTTGGCGGCTTCAACCAGATGATCGATGGTGAGACGCTGCACTCCCGGCATCGAGGGAATCTCTGTTTTCTGATTCGTGCCTTCCTGTATAAATACAGGCCAGATCAGGTCATTGACCGAGAGTTGATTTTCAGAAACCAACCGTCTAGACCAGTCTGTACGACGATTTCGCCGCATTCGTACTTGAGGAAACATAAGAAAATTAACCCTTGTCAATTAAATTGCATCAGAATACATACATATTAATAGCGTCAGACCCTTGATTATGGCCTAAACAGCGTTAATTATAAAGGAATATGCTCTTATTAAATCTGGTTGAGAGTTCAGATGAAACCATTGCAATACCCGGACAACTTCAATACTGTATTATATGTAGGGGCTGAACCCTCCCACCTTAAGAGCTGAGACAGCAAGCCTGTATAAAGGTTTGTAGTCCTTCATCAGTGATACCACATTCTATAAAACGAACAGTGAGGATCTTCTATGCGAAGAATGAACATGGTGCTCGTCGGCTCCGTTATGCTGTTTTTCACCGCCTCTCTTGCCTCTGCTGGCGACTGGGCACACTGGCGCGGTCCAGAGCATAATGGTATTTCCCGTGAAACCAATCTGGTTGATGAGTGGTCTCTCGACGGAAAAAATATACTCTGGCAATCAGATATTGGCGGGCGTTCTGCTCCCATTATTTTAAATGGTCGCGTGTATCTGAATTGTCGGACGCACCATGATGTCACTGATCCGAAAGAGAAAGTGCATGCCAGAGAGCAGGTCGTCTGCTGGGATGCCAAGACAGGCAAAGTACTCTGGAAAGATGAGTTCAACGTCTTTCAAACTGATATCCCCTCGCCGCGCGTGGGTTGGGCCAGCATGGCCGGCGATCCGGAAACCGGCAACGTTTATGTTCACTCAGTCAGCGGTTTATTCCGTTGCTACTCAGGCGATGGCAAAGTGCTCTGGGAAAAATCCCTCACTGAAGATTATGGAAGAATTTCCGGTTACGGCGGTCGGACACAAACACCGATTATCGACGAAAACCTTGTGATCGTCAGCTTCATGCATCTCAACTGGGGCAAGACGGCTTCCCCCCCGCCAAAACAAACCTACTACGCGTTTGACAAGAAAACCGGCAAACTGCTTTGGACCGCGGCTCCGGGCGGTGCTCCTTTCGATACCAACTATTCTGCACCGATCGTCACGGTCATCGATGGCGTTCGAATGCTGATTGCCGGGAACGGAGATGGTGGCTGCTATGCCATGAACGCCAGAACCGGAGAAAAACTCTGGGGCTTTCTCATGTCCAAACGCGGGCTGAACAGCTCACCCGTTACGGATGGAAAATATGTTTACATCACGCACGGAGAAGACAATATTGATACTGTCGACTTTGGTCGAGTTCAATGTATTGACGGATCACTTCGCGGTGACATCACCAAAACAGGCAGCGTCTGGCGTGTGGATGGTGTCAAAGCGGGCTACGCCAGCCTGCTCGTCAAAGACGGGATTCTGTATGTCGTGGCTGACACCGGTCGGATGTATGCTTACGACAGCAAAACAGGGAAAGAACTCTGGTATTACAGTCTGGGAACCGTCGGAAAAGGTTCTCCTGTCTGGGCAGATGGGAAACTGTATGTGATGGAAGTGAATGGCAACATTCATATTCTGAAACCAAGCCGCGAAAAATGCGAAGAGCTTTCACACGTCCAACTGCTGGCACGTGTTGATAAAGGCATGGACGAAATTTACGCATCACCGGCGATTGCCGATGGTCGGATTTATTTTGTTACACGTGACAGAACCATCTGCATCGGCGATGAAACCAGAAAACCGAGCAGCGATCCTGTGCCCCCATTGGCAGAGGAAAAACCGAAGCAGGATAAAATTGCTTCGTTGCAGTTAGTTCCTTATGAAGTGGAAGTAGTTCAAGGGGATAAGGTTGATTATGAAGTTCTGGCCTATGATGAGAACGGTCAGTTCATCAAAAAAGTCGATGCCACCATCGTTCCTGGTAAAGGGCTCGAAGCGGCGAAAGTGGACGGTATGAGCGTGACTGCTCCTGCCGATTTGAAAACACCCATCGCTGGAACGGTTTCCGTGAAGGTTGGTGACTTAACCGCAGAAGCCCGAATTCGCGTCTTTTCTCCCCTTCCCTGGAAATTTGATTTTGAAGGTTATAAGGGGAAACAGGTTCCACCAGCGTGGGTCAATGCGTTTCTTAAACTTCAGCCTACTGAAGTCGATGGAACTACCGCCATGCTCACAAGCCCCGGCAAAGGACGACCAAGTGCGAGCGTCTGGTTAGGGCCGTCTGACATGAGCAAGCTGGCTCCCAACGGATACACAGTTCAGGCTGATGTATTTATGAAAGAACAAAAACGAAAACTGGCCAGTGTTGGCGTGACGGACAACCGTTACGACCTGATCCTCAAAGGCAACTCTGGAAAGCTGGCCATTCAAAGCTGGGCACCGCATTTGAGAATGGCCAAAGAAGTTCGGTTCCGTTCTGATCCGGACGTCTGGTATACGATGAAACTGAAAGTTGAAATCAAGGATGGTCAGGCAATGGTGAAAGGTAAAGTATGGCCTCGAGATAAGCCTGAACCAGAAAACTGGACCATTGAAGCCTCAGACCCACATGCTAACGAAAAAGGAAGTCCTGGGCTTTATCTTTACCGTCTCGCGGATGCTTACTTCGATAACATCATTGTCTCTGAGGATAAATAATGAAAAAGTTTCTAATTCGATTCGCCCTGTTCAACTCACTTGCATGCTGTGCAGTCATGACCACAACAGGCTGTGAATCTCGTGACGCATCGACCAAACCTGCTCCCGGAACGGAAACCGAACTGGGAGGTGCCGCTCCTCTGGAAGAAGCAGGTTCAACAACAGCTGGCGCGGGAACAACCATTCCCGACCCAGAACCGGAAATGAAAAAATCGGGTCCTGCCCTGAATACAGAAGGCAAGCCGGCCGAGCCCAAAGCGGAATCACCAGCACCTGAAAAACCAAAAGCCGATCCGACTCCCAAAGCGGAAGCCAAACCGAAAGCCGAAGAAAAACCAAAACCGGAACCAACACCGGAAAAAACACCGGAATCAAAACCAGCCCCCAAAAGTGAGGAGAGCAAAACTGCCGCTGCTGGCAAAAAAGGAACCGTCACCGGCGACTGGCCGATGTGGGGCGGCGATGCTTCTCGCAACATGGTCAATAAGACCACCGGCGTTTCTCTGGACTTCAAACCGGGTGAAGGCGAGGAAAAAGGAGAAAACGTTCTCTGGGTTTCGAAACTGGGCTCACAAACTTATGGGAATCCGGTTGTCGCCAATGGTCAGGTTTATGTCGGAACCAACAATGGCGGAAAATACCGTCCTAAATATGAAGATGACCTGGGTGTCGTACTCTGTTTTGACGAAAAGACGGGCGATTTCAAGTGGCAGTTGTCCCGCGAAAAACTCCCCCAGGGTCGCGTCAATGACTGGCCGGAACAGGGTATCTGCTCTGCTCCCTGTGTCGAAGGCGATCGGCTGTGGGTTGTAACAAACCGCTGCGAACTGATGTGCCTGGATGCAAACGGGTTTTACGACAACGAAAATGACGGCCCTGTCAAAGATGAAAAAGAGACTGACAAGGAAGACGCCGATATTATCTGGTCGCTGGACATGATCGAAGACCTGGGCGTCTTTCCTCATAATCTGGCAACCAGTTCGCCCGTCGTTCACGGTGATTACGTCTTTCTGCTGACCTCCAATGGAGTTGACGAAGCACACCTGGAAGTACCAGCGCCCCGTGCCCCCTGCTTCCTGGCAGTCAATAAGAAGACTGGAAAGATCCTCTGGGAAGACAATACTCCCTTCGATAAAATTCTGCATGGCCAATGGTCTTCACCTGCGGTCGGCGTTGTGAATGGCAAGGTCCAGGTCTACTTCCCCGGCGGAGATGGCTGGCTGTATGCTTTCACTCCCGAAGGTGACGGAGATGGAAATGCCAAACTGATCTGGAAATTCGATCTCAATCCCAAAGATGCCAAGTGGGAACTGGGAGGCCGTGGAACACGCAACGCTCTTATCAGCACTCCAGTCTTTTATGACAACAGTGTGATTCTGGGAGTGGGACAAGACCCCGAACACGGTGAAGGCGTGGGTCACATTTACCGCATCGACGCCACCAAAACAGGTGATATCAGCCCGCAGATTTCTGACGGCAAAGACGGCTGGAAAGATAATCCTGCATCAGGCCAGATCTGGCATTACGGCGGGGAAGACGTTGATGGTAAACTGACAGGCAAGAAAGGTGAGTTGTTATTCCGACGCACCATGTCTACCGTCGCCGTGGATGATGGACTGGTTTACGCTCCGGATCTCAGTGGATTCATTCACTGCCTCGACCTTGCTACCGGCAAACGTTACTGGGAATACGACATGTTCGCCGCCTGCTGGGGTTCCCCGATGGTGGTGGATGGAAAAGTCTTTATTGGAAACGAAGATGGGATGTTGATCATTCTTCAGGCCGGCAAAGAAAAGAAACTGCTGGATGAAAAAACGTTCAACTCTTCAATCTACAGTACTCCGACCTTTGCCAATGGCAAGATGTATGTTTCTGATCGATCTCGGCTTTACTCGATCAAAGTTACTGAATAATAAGAGGTTACGACCTTTTTTGAATTTAAAAACAGAAGTCCGGTTTCTCTGGGCTTCTGTTTTTTTACGTATACGCAATCCGATTTTGACATAAAAACGCTTTTTTGGTACACCCCGGTTTCAGAATGCACCAGAGCGCGTCTTTTGAAAACAGGCACGTTCTGATGTTACAGCCGCAATTTCACCAGTTCGACAAATTCAAGCATTCGCTGCGATTCGAACGAATCGGGTAACAACTCACTTATGTCAACCGCGATCATCGTCATTCCCTGTTTTAATGAAGAGCAGCGCTTAGAGGTTCTGCAGTTTCGCAAGTATGCGATGACACATCAGAACCATCGGTTTTTATTCGTCAATGACGGGAGTAGCGACCGGACTGCTTTGATTCTGGATGATTTGAAAGCCTCTGTCCCGGAGGCATTTGATGTACTTCACCTGCCGCGGAATCAGGGAAAAGCGGAAGCCGTACGACAGGGAATGCAGCAGGCAATGCAGGCGAATGTCGATTATGCCGGATTCTGGGATGCAGATCTTGCCACCCCATTGGAGATGATTCCGGAGTTTGCTGCACAACTCGACCAGCGTCCGCAACTGGCGCTGGTCATCGGAGCGCGGGTCAAACTGCTGGGCAGGCAGATTGAACGGCAACAGTTACGGCACTACCTGGGCCGCATCTTCGCCACCGCGGCCTCTGTTGTATTGAAACTTCCCATTTACGATTCTCAATGCGGGGCCAAACTCTTTCGGGTGACGCCGGAATGCGAGACTCTGTTTGCCACACGATTTCTGACAAACTGGATTTTCGACGTAGAACTTCTGGCCCGCGCACGTCAAATGGAAAAGTTCTTCAACTGCCCTGCTCTGGAAGAAACCGTCTATGAACTACCGCTGACGAGATGGAGGGATGTTGCCGGCTCAAAGGTGAAACCTACCGATTTCCTCAAAGCCTTCTTTGAACTTTGTTCGATTTACTGGAACTATCTGCGACCCTCAATCAAAACACCGTTCGCAAACCTGCCTGTCACTCCGGTGAGAGAAGACATTCGCAGAGCCGCTTAAACACGCTGCAATGAGCTGGCTTTGAATGTCAGCAACCATCGCTTTTACACACGATAAAGCGCATAGGCAACCATTGAATTCAAAGCGGGACGGCTGACCGGTTGAATTCGGCGTTCAAGCATGATGAATATTAAACCAGCCGTTACAATGCTCGCACTTCACATCACCGTGCGGTGAAACATCAAACTCGTCCGAGAGCGGTGCATTACAGTTGGGGCATGAATACGAGCCTTGTTTTGTACTCACTGATGCAGAGTTAACCAGATTTGATTTTTGCAAACCAAGACCTGTGATAGCAGAGTAGGCCGTAAATCCACCGATTGCCATAAAGGGAATCGCGACAAACGACCCGAAAATCCGAAAGAGAAATGGTGCCGCCAGAGCCCCCGACCATAATGCACCTAAAACGGTAAGACCGATCCCCGCAAACACACAACCGATCACTGCGCCTACCAATCTGGCTCCGATTGTAATTTTTTTTTGTTGATCACTCTGTTCGTTCATTACGCTGCCTGTTTTCCAAATCTGTATAAAGAGCTCTCAGTTTCCAACTTAATCGACTTTGATGGCTTCGACTTTTTCTGCGAAAGAAATGTCCTGAAGTAATACATAACGCACGATGTTCAACGCCAGATTGATGGCATCCTGTGGGATGTATCCTGCGCAGGCAACTGAAGCCTGCTGTTCCAGAGCGCAACTGATATCGTACTTACTGTAAATCACCGCGAGATGCCCGTCGATTTCGATGCCTTCGAGTAATGGTTCGACCACGAGCGTTTGCGCTTTGAGCGGCTGGTTGACATCGTCAACTTCCATTTGACGGCGTCTGACTTTGCGAACATCATAGCCCGTTTTTTCCGAAAACAGCGGATGATCGATTGGAATCCGTTTTAACTGTTTTGTGGGAAACATCTCCTGAATCATCTGTCGAAAACTCTGATCAAAAGGGGGAGAGCCGCAGCAGGCATCCGCAAACAGGACGGCCCCATTTTCCAGCGTCTGCTTTAACGTCGCCTGTTCCGTTTTGGAGAGGCTGAACTGACTTCGTCCGTGCATATACAGCAGCGGATACTTCATCAGATTCGGATCACTGGCAGGCAGATTCGGTGTTTTTGTGGACGCGACCATGCCTGCTTTCTGGTTGAGGGCTCTTAATAAATTACGCAGCGCCTGCGGGGCTGCGTCCCAGGTTCCATTGTGGCGAATCTTTGCGATCTGTAAAAAGCCGCGTTCAATCTGATCCTGCAGGCCTCCTTCATTGGCCAGTTCTTCCTGATCCAGTTTATTCGGCGGCTCGCGGCCGGTGGCATAGGCGATCACGTTCGTGCCAATTCGGACTGCACGTGTAATCATCGAGGTCGCCTGGGGAGAGCGTTCTTTAGGGGGAAAACGCATCCACTTATCCCACAAACAGGCTAGATCATCAGGGCAGTAAATGATTGAAGTACGGCAGCCGACATCCACGCCATAAAGTTCTACGCTTTCCGCATCCAGTAAATACTCACAGCGAAATACGGGATGCTCTGCTGTCAGCCTCTTGAGTTGCGCTTCTCCCTGCGGATACATGCTTTTAATCAACTCACGAAATCCCCGATCGAAACCAGCTCCATTGCAATTATCCACCGCGAAAATAAAGCCCCCCTGTTCCACATACTGCTTCAGCATGGCGATTTCTTTCTCGCCGAACTTGGGATTCTCCAGCCCGCTGATAAACAGAACCGGCGCCTGTCTGAGAACCTGCACGCTCCCCGCCTGGATGGCCAGCTCTAGATTCACAGTCTGCCAGGTGAGCAGCTTCGGCCAATCAGGGCGGCCCGATAAGGCATCGGTTAAATTCAGGATATCATTCCGATGATGATTCCAGTTAGGAATGGTATCTGGTTGATTTACCTGTGGCTCGGTTTTGTATTCCAGCTTATTGATCAGTACCGGCGCCAAACCTTTGGAAAGAAACAGTAGCACAAAACTGGTTCCCAAAATAGGGTCGCCTTCCAGTTGTCCCGAGCCCTTCCAGGAGCCATCCCGCACGGACTGCCTCTCCACGAGGAAAGCGGCTCCTTCCCGGTACCAGTCGTGTTTTCCAAAAAAACGTGTCCCACTGAGTCGACCGGCACGCTCGAGACCATACAGGTAATACAGTAACCATGAATTAACGCCGGGATTCGTACCCACAGAAAAATGACTGGCCATCCAGCGTACCGCGCGTTCAATTGATTCATCGACTTCTTTTTTTTCACAACAGACGGGAGTCCCATCCGGATTGATTTTCAGATCGTCTCCCAGCATCGAATTGACGATCACCATCGTCGCGATGCCGGCGACCGTCATGCTGCCTCTGCTGTTCCCTGCTCTCGATTGATATCCCCACCCGCCGTCCGGGCTTTGCTGTGTGCTCCAATATTGTCGGATCAATTTCCACGTACTGAGACTGACAGGCACTCCGGCATGAACGGCATCTCTCAGACCGAGCACCGCATACTGACTGTTACTTCGGTCCGCCGTGCCTCCGCCGCCGATCGCCATTCCGGGACCATAACTCCAGCCTCCGGCATCAGGCCCCGCTTTGACCTGGCTCGCTTCCAGATGGTTCACCAGCGACTGAATTAAAGTCAAATCCCGCTTACCATCCTTGGCAGCCGCCAGAGCCATGATCATGAGACTGATCTGATAGGTCCCCTTTGCTTCATCAGGACGGAGCGACCGTAAATATTTTAAGCTTCTCTGAACCGGCTCATCTTCGGCTGTCATTCCACAATTGATGATGGCCATCAATGCCAGACAGGTCACCCCCACCGTATAGGAGCCGCCGGGAGCAGGCCAAGAACCGTCGCCATTCTGCTGCTTCACCAGAAAATCCCGACCGCGTTCAATCGAATCAGCAACAGATTTCGCTGAGAGTTCCTGGGCAGATGCGGTGAGCGATGGTTGTAATCCCAAAGAAATGCAAATGGCACCCGTTAAGATCCAACACAACGTC
>NZ_CALFPF010000532.1 GCF_937919775.1 uncultured Gimesia sp. | reverse complement strand
ATGTGTAACTGCTTAATTAATACTGATTTGAATGTGTCTCGATATCAGGGATCATAACCGGGTAAATTGGATTGATCAAGCTGCTGGAATATTCTGTAATCATAAGTTATTATGATTAGGAGTTTTATCATGTTTATAAAAAGCGTGTTCTTTGGTGATTCTTAAGAAATGGGGAAATCGAAACGATTTCTCCCCGAACGACCGTTAAGATAACACCGAATTGAATTCGGCGTTCATTTTCTTCAGCAGAATATTTCTCCAGGTTTCACAAGTATAGCGAACTATGGCTCCATTAAGCTCTCCCCAAAAAAACAACCAGAAACGTTTACGGATTAAACAGTCGCTGCGGTCACTGATTGAATTTCGTGGCGGAAATCAAACCGATCAGGGGCAGATTCAATCTACAACGCGCAAGCTGTACGATGGTCCTGCCGGTGCCGTGCTTTATCTGGCAAGTAAATTATCGCTGCACGATCCGCTGGTAGGTCGTATCCTCAAGACCCGTCGGTTTGATGTGTCTGAGTTTCGCAGCATTCTGGATATCGGTTCGGGGGCAGGGCAGATACTCGGGCACCTGTTACGCGAGACGCATCCTGAAGCCCGTCTGGTTGCCTGCGATCTGTCGCATCAGATGTTAAAGCGTGCCAGAAACCGGATGGACAGCGAGCGGCCCAATTATCTTTCCGCCGATCTGACGAAGCTGCCGTTCCTGGATGAATCGTTTGATTGCGTGACTTGTGGCTGGGTATTGGAGTATGTGGCAGATCCGAAACATGGATTAACCGAGATTCATCGCGTTCTGCAGCCGGGAGGCAGTCTGTTCCTGCTGGCGACGGAAGACAAATTCTCCGGAATGCTCAACAGCCGCACCTGGAAATGCAGAACCTATAACCGGGTTGAGCTGCAGCAGGCGTTTGAAGAATCGGGATTGCCCTGGAAAGAGCAGCACTGGTTTACGCCAATCCATCAGTTCTTGAAGCTGGGCGGAATCATCGTGGAAGCCACCAAGCCTGTGGAACCCGTCTCGACTCAATCCTGATAACGGATCGGGCTCCAGTCTTTCGCCAGTTCGCAGAGAATTTTCAATGTTTGCGGATTGGCGCTGCAGGCCGTGATGCCCGGCAGACGCAGCATATCGGCCCGCTCGTCCAGCCAGTGTTCATGAAAATTCACCGGTTCGCCATTCTGCACCCAGACCGCATCCCCGCCGAGAATCCGGGCGATGTGTAGCGAAACGGGGAAATCATACACGTTGGGAGTATGGATCAGTGAACCGCCAAATGCGCCGGTCGCGAGCAGGTCGTAAATACTGCCCGGCATTTCTTCCGGCGGCACTCCTTCAAGGCCGGCTGCAGTGACGAGCCGGGCGTTGGCAGTGTCTTTGTCCTGGAACCCGATCAGATAGATGCGCGGGGAATCGGGGCGTGTTTTGGGATCAATGGCGGGCATTGCATCCAGTACCTCACGGGCGGGGCGGCTCAGATCATCGGGACCGCAGACCACGCGTTGATGAACGGCTTCCACCCAGGTTCCCTGATCGCCGGTTTCCGGAATATACACCAGGGAATAAAGCACGGTTTCACTGTCGCGCAGATGAATCATCACGCAATAACCGTTGGCCGTTTTGTCGCGATACTGTTTTGTACCGTCAATCGGATCAATCGACAGCACGTAGGGAGACTCCGCTGCAAAGCGGTTGAGATCGCCCGTTTTCTCTTCGGCTTCGATACGACATTTCAGGAAGATCGGATCGCGATCGCGGAGAGCCGCGACGATTAATTCCTGCAGCGTTAAGTCGGCCAACGTTAACGCGTCGGTCAAGGCGCTGCCCGACGATTTGTTTTCGACGGCGATATTAAAATTTCTCAGGCGTTTGGCGATTGCTCCCGACCAGCGGAGGACTTCAGGCAGATGCGTTTGTAATGCGGCTAACAGTGCGTTTCGTTCCATGTCGTCGATCTTTTCCGAATACTGAATCGTGATTGTTATGATGAACCTGCATTGTTTCGTTTCTGCTCCAGATATTCAATCACCAGCGAGGCGACATCCACGTTTGTCGCAGATTGAAAGCCGCGCCAGCCCGGGACCGCATTGACTTCGAGCACGTAACATTCGTCTGGCGCTTCAGACGGAGAGAGCAGATCCACGCCGGCAAATTCGGCATGCGTCAGCTCTGCGGCGCGTAGCGCCAGTTCCACTTCCCGGTCGGTAGGGTGATAAAGTTCTGCACGCCCCTGACGCGAAATATTAGTGCGGAAATCATTATTGCCATGACGGCGGATTGCTCCGATCACGCTGCCGTTCAGAATCAGAATCCGCAGATCATAGCCGGCATGCGGGATATATTTCTGAAGATAAATGACCGCCTGTGTGCGTTCCAGAGTCCGAAAGGAACGATAGGCCAGATCGGGATCACTGATGCGAAAAATGCCCCGGCCTTCAGAACCGAACAACGGTTTGACGACGACGTCGCCTCCCAACTGCGCGAAGTGCTGCAGCGCTGCTTCAGACGATTCACACACCGCAGTCGCGGGTACCGGTAATCCTGCGGCTGCCAGCCGGGATGTGGTCAGATATTTGTCGACCGCGCACTCGATCGAGCGGGCAGAATTGAAAACAATCACTCCCGATCGTTCCAGCTGTCCCAGCAGATCCATCCGGAAAATCACCTGCTCCAGTGAGCCGGGGGGCATCGTGCGAATGATCAGGCAGTCAAATTGATTCAGTTCAATCCGGTTGTGATCCTCGCCGTGCCAGAAAAACTGCTCGCCGCTGATACCCGCCAGCAGCGAAGTCAGGTCGCGGAATTCCAGCTTGACGGATTCGTGTTCGCGTGCACGGGCGGCCTGGCTCAATTGCTCGCAGTACCAGCTTCCCTGATGTCCCAGAATGGCGATCCGCACAAGAAATTTCCATGAACAAAGACGCAAGCGGGAATTCAGAAACCAAAACTGTTTTTCAGCAGACCGGTATTTTTTTCACCGAACTGGAATACATTTCCCGTGTCAAGATTTTGAAAAATAATGACCGCCGGGCTGAAGAAACTGGGATCAATTTCGTAGAAATCGTGATTCGCTTCTTCGAAGACTTCGAGAAACGGTTTCCCGAAACAGGCGGCCGAACTGGAGGGAATCGAAGGGCCGATCTCCTGCAGCGATTCATCGTCTCCCGTGACCCACAGCGTGACCGAACTTCCGTAGAGAATGGAATCGTTGGTCCTGCCAATTCCGGTCAGGTGATCTCTGGCGACAGGCGCCAGCGGCGCTGTTCCATAACCAGACTGAATGCGGTGCACATCGAAATTGCATTCAAACAGCTTATGCATGGCGGTTTCTACCGAGCGGGCGATGACCTGAATATTGCCCGCCATGCTCGCCGTGGGTGCCACGAGCAGAATGATGTTTTTGGGTTCGACGCCCGTTGCTTTGGAAATCATGTTTACTACATTGACGCCGGGCAGTGAATTGGCTTCGAGAATGCCGACGGTTTTCTCGGGAAACTCGCCAAAGGCCAGAATCTGATACAATTCTTCTTTTTCAGCGGCTGCCCGCATCGGTCCGGAACCCATTGCGAAAAAATCATCGACGTCGATTTTCCAGCCCGCATACTGACTGAGCAGACAGGCCTCGACAGCGTGATCGGTCTGGACCTGCAGGTAAGGCAGAGGCTGCCCTTCCAGCTCTCCCGGAACGAGTTGAACATCACCCAGATCCGACATGCAGATCCGGGCCAGCATTAAACCGGCCTGAATGCCGGCGGGTGTTTCCACTCCGCAGTCAACAACGATCGCGCCGTTCTCCAACGCATGCGGAATGACTTTCAGTTCGCCGGCTTTTTCCAGCAGACGCTCTGTCAGTTGGCACGCTCGATTGTTTAAAACTCCGCTCATAATCGTTTGGTTCAATTCCGCAGTTCAAGTAGTAAAATTAAGGGACGCATATGCGTGCGACATTACAGGCAACCCACTTCTTCCATAATTCCTTTGGTTCGAGCAATCAGTTCGGGGGTGCAGGCCGGGAACGGGTGAAACAGCGTGTCGTGTTCAATGACCCCGCGCAGGCGCAGGGCGGTTTTCATCGCGCCGATCACGTAGCCCACTTTTATCGTGCCATCGGGGCAGACAAAAACTTCAAACAGGCGAACGATGGCTTCCTGAAATCGAACCGCTTCCTGATGGTTGTTTGCCGCTGCTGCTTCATAAAGTTGTACAAATAATTCCGGAGCGACGTTCGCCAGTCCAGGAACTGTTCCATCAGCGCCGGCCAGCACGACCGCATGCACCAGCATTTCGGCTCCGGTAAACAGTTTCATACCTTTGGGTTTATTGGCAACCAGCCGATGAAAGCTGACTGCATCGCCGCTGGAGTCTTTGACGCCGATGATGGTGCCTTCTTTTCCCAACGTCATGAGAGTCTCCATCTCAATTTTGACTTTGGTCATCACGGGAATATCGTAGGCAAAAATCGGAATATCAACGGTTTCACGTATCGTGCGATAATGAACCAGCATGTCCTGCTGGCCCGCCGGATAATAAAAAGGGGGACAAACCACGATCGCGTCTGCGCCCTGGGCCTTGGCGACTTTGGCCTGTTCGATAATCTGTTCGGTTCCCGGCGCGATCACACCGACAAGGAGCGGTACGCGACCATCAATAATATCGACCGCAATTTCTGTCGCCTGATGTCGGTCAGCGTCACACAGCAACGGTCCTTCACCCGATGTTCCGAATAAAAAGATCCCATGCACGCCCTGTTTCAGCATGAAGCGGTAAACGGATTCCGCCGAGGCAGGATCCAGTCTGCGTTCGGGCGTCAGAGGAGTGATCACCGGAGGGAGAACACCTTTTAATTGTGTAGAAAGGTCGATTGTCATTTATCCGCTACCAGAGTTTGTGTTCAAAAATGGGAAAGCTGTCTCCCTTCAAGCGATGGAGCAACTTCAAGTCAGCCATTGTTTTATACCAAACTGGTTTCCAGGATGCGATGATTCCGAGGTCTTGACTACAGGAATCGGGCAGGCTTGCCGGACAGAGATGCTAACTCTAATCAAATCGTGAGATTTGGAGGGATTTTACGGGATGTAGGGGATGATCGGGATTCGAAACCTGCGAAAGCTTCTTAAGCGGGAGGGACAGAATTCCGTTTTCAGAGAATTCCGCAAGGTGATTTAGAAAAAAAACTGGAGGAGGGTCTCACCAGCCGGATATAATTGACAGACATGAGAAACGAACAAACAACAACAATTTGTCTGACACACCAACGCGTTGAGGATCAGGCCACGCCGTTCGGAATGGTTTGTCCCGATTGTAAATGCCGTCTCTATACGAACCCCCCGCGAGGCAATCTGATGAGCTTCTGGGAAAGCCAGCCGGTCGCATACAGTCTCGATCGCGAGCCCTGTTTCGCTTTTTCACTGATGTGGGAAAACTACCGCATCCGCTCGATTCATCTACCCGAGACCGATCTGGCCAGCACGGAATCATCCGAGATCGAATCGCATTCCTGAAATACCCTGCATCAAGGTGCCAGAATCACTGACTCGTTCAGAAGTTAATCTGCCATTGTTCGGTTTGAATTACGAAATCGCCAATGCTTCGTCTTTCAAATCAGAAACGAACATGCAGCCCGGGCTGTGAGTGATGGCAAATTCCAGCTTCGCCTGCATCAGGACGGCCTGCGGAGTGACGCCGCAGGCCCAGAAGACGGGGAGTTCTCCCGGCTCGACCGGAACCGCGTCACCAAAATCGGGCTGTGCGAGATTCGTAATCCCCAGTTGCTCGGGGAATCCGAGATGGATGGGAGCGCCATGCACGGCGGGGAAACGACCGGTGATCTGAACCGCGCGAATCGCGTCGGCTGGCTTGAAGGGACGCATCGAAACGACCAGCGGACCGGAAAATATTCCCGCCGGTTCACAGGGAATCGTCGTGCGATACATGGGTACGTTCACGCCAAGATCAATGTGTCTGACTGAGAGTCCCGAATCGATTAAAGCCGACTCAAACGTAAACGAACAACCAATCAAAAAAGAAACCAGATCGTCCTGCCAGAGATGGCTGATTTCGGTCGGTTCCTCAATCAATTCCCCCTGTTTCCAGACACGATAGCGGGGGAGATCGGTCCGCAAATCTGCACTTTCCGCCAGCTTGCGGAGACCTGGGTCGCCGGCTTCCGTCACTTCCAGCAGCGGACAGGGTTTGGGGTTTTTCTGACAGAACCGCAGAAACTGGAAGGCGTCCTGTTCGCGAAGGATCACAAGATTTGCCTGGGCAAAGCCGGGAGCCAGTCCCGACGTTTGCCCGGTGAATTTTCCTGCACGACACGCCTGTCGAACTTGTGCACCTGTCTGCAGTGAAGACCGATCTACGTTCATAGCGATTACTTCTCAGTAACGATGACCTCAGATGAGATGATTTTCACATCTTCGAGGGGTCGATCGCCGTGATTGGTTTCGACATCGCCGATTTCCAATACGACGGCTTCGCTTTCTGCATCACTGGTTTTGCCGAAAACCGTGTACGAGTTATCCAGGTGAGGCACGCGTCCCAGGCAGATAAAGAATTGTGAGCCTGCCGAATTGGGATCATTCGTGCGGGCCATCGACAACACGCCGGTTTCATGAGGCAGCTTGTTGAATTCGGCATCAATCGTGTAGCCCGGTCCGCCGGTGCCGGTTCCCTTCGGGCATCCGACCTGAACTACGAAATCGGGAATCACACGATGGAAGATAATCCCATCATAAAAGCCGATTTTGGTCAGGCCGATAATGTTGCGGCAGTGTCCCGGTGCGACATCCGGATACAGGTTCATCTTGATGGTACCTTTGGTGGTTTCGAAAACAACCTGATATTTGAATTTGTCGAAATCAACATCGGCCAAGGCGGCATCAACTTCTGCACGACGGTTCTCGGACACGGTACTTTTCCTTCTTTGAATCAATAATAAACGGTCAGCGATCTGATTTTGCAATCAAAAACGGTATGTCTCACCTTACCGCCTCGCCACGAAAATCACAAAGCAGATTTCCCCAATAAATGTTGCGAAACGGGTAATTCCTGCTGCAAAGATCAGAGAGTGTGGATCTGAAACGGTGAACAAATAGTAGAGTAAGGCTCTTTTATTCCGGCGTTCCGAATCCGCCTCCGCCGGGGGTTTTGATGGTCAGGAGATCGCCGGCTTCGACAGACAGGGAAAATTTGCCGCCCAGCGATTCTTCAGCGGTCTGATTTGCCTTTTTCAGCAGGTTTTCTCCAATTTGTCCGGGTGAACCTCCTTCGAGGCCGAAGGGGGGATACGCACCGCGTCGTTCGGAAATCAGTGAAATTTTCAAGGGTTTCAGGAATTCAATCCGGCGGATAATTCCTTCGCCGCCCTGATGTCGTCCTGCGCCTCCCGACCCGTGGCGAATCGAAAATTCATGCAGGCGCACCGGATAACGACGTTCAATGATTTCCGCATCGGTGAGCCGGGTGTTGGTCATGTGGGTGTGGACGGCATCGGTGCCGCCGTGGTCCGTCGTCGCGCCGCTGCCGCCACAGATTGTTTCGTAATAGCCGAAGCTCTCATCGCCGAACGTCAGATTATTCATCGTGCCCTGACTGGCGGCCGCTTTGTTCAACGCACCGAGTAATGTATCGACAATCCGCTGCGAGGTTTCCACATTGCCGCCGACCATCGCCGCACAGTCCGCAGGAGTTTCCCGTTCGGGGGGATTCAGAAAACACTCTGGCAGAACAATTTCAATGGGCGCCAACACGCCGCTGTTGAGCGGGATGTCTTCCTGGATCAGGCAGCGAAAGACATACAGCACGGCGGCGTTTACAATCGCGCGGTTGGCATTCAGGTTGGTTTCCAGCACAGGACCGGTTCCGGTGAAGTCGACGATGGCGGACGTGCCCCTGATCGTGATTTTTACCACCAGGGGCGCGCCGTTATCCAGATGATCGGTAAATGCATAAACGCCGTCCTTAATCTGGTCGAGCGCCAGCTGCATCTTCTGCGTTGCGGCCTGCTGAATATGAATCATATAGGCCTGGACAACCGGCAGCGAATAGCGGCGCACCAGATCATTCAGCAGCATCACGCCACAATTATTGGCGGCGACTTGAGCAGCGACATCGGCCAGATTATCAACGACCGCGCGGGACGGGTGTTCGCCTGAAAGCAGTAACGCACGCAGTTCTGCTTCCCGCGATTCGCCCCGGTCGACCAGCTTGAAATTTCGAATCAACGCCCCTTCGTCGGCCAGTGTTTTCGAGAACGGCGGCATACTGCCAGGCACAATACCACCAATTTCCGCGTGATGGGCGCGACTGGCGGTGAAGAACAGCAGCTCCTTTGTTTCCGGGTGATGCACGGGAGTGATGACCGTCACATCGGGAAGATGCGAACCGCCCCGATAAGGATCGTTGGTCACAAACACATCTCCGGGTGCCAGTTCCGGGTTATCGGCGATGATGCGTTTGACCGTTTCGCTCATGGCTCCCAGATGCACGGGAATGTGCGGGGCGTTAACGACCAGATCGCCATTTGCGGAAAAGACGGCGCAACTGAAATCGAGCCGTTCTTTCACGTTGGTCGAGATCGAAGTTTTCTGCAGCGTGATTCCCATCTGCTCGGCGATGGAGGCGAACAGATTATTAAAGATTTCCAGCATGACAGGGTCAGCTTCGGTGCTGATGCCGTGCTGCGTGCCTGTGTTCCTGGCTGTTTCACGAATCAGCGTTTCGCCCCGTGATAAGATTTCGGCATCGAAGCCGGAATCGATGATGACGGTGGAAATCGCCTCGCAGATGATCGCAGGGCCGAAGATCCGGTCACCAGGGCGTAATTCATCACGCAGGTAGACAGCGGACTGCTGCGCGTTTCCCTGAAAATACGTTTGCGTTGTTTCCAGGGGCACAGGAACCCGCGAAATCAGTTCCGACGCAGGCAGGTTCGGTTCTTCCATTCGTCCCACAATTTCCGTCCGCAGCGCGGTGACTTCCACGGCCCGTGCCTTGTGGGTGTAGCCATACAGCCTCTGGTGTTCCTGTTCGAAGAACGTCAATTCATTCTGACCTGGCCGGCAGAGAACCTGGATCGTGGCGTCGGTGCCCAGATAACGCATTTCGAGTGAATGCTGTGCTGCATCTATCCGTTCTGGCGGGATTCCTTCGGCGTGGACTTCTTCCCGAACAGTTTGATCGAGTTGCTCAAACCGGATTTGCAGTTCCTGTTTCAATTCATCGGACCAGGGTTTGAGGACCGACTGCTGGCCGAACCGCCGCACATCGGCCTGTCCTATGCCGAACGCACTTAAGATTCCCGAATACGGGTGAATCAGAACTTCGCGAATGCCCAGGGCGCGGGCGATCGCGCACGCATGTTGGGAACCGGCGCCGCCGAAACTGACCAGCACATAATCGGCTGGATCATAACCGCGGGCGACGGAGATATTGCGAATCGCGCGGACCATGTTGGCGTTGGCGATTTGCAGAAAACCTTCCGCCAGTTCGAGCGGCGTATAAGTTTTTCCCATCGGTGACGCGGCAATTTCCTCGCAGAGCTGCGTCAGTCGCGACTCGACGGCGGCTCGGTCCAATGCGAACGGAAAGCGGCCGGGGATAATTTTACCGAGATAGAGATTCAAATCGGTGACGGTGAGCGGGCCCCCCCGTCCATAACAGGCCGGTCCGGGATTCGCGCCTGCGCTGGCAGGGCCGACGTGCAGCTTGACGCCGTCAAAGCCGCAGATACTTCCGCCCCCCGCCGCAACGGTTTCAATGCTCAGCATCGGTGCGACGATTCGCACGCCCGCTTTACGCGTTTCAAATTCCCGCTCGTAAACGCCGTCAAAACGCGAGACATCGGTGCTGGTTCCCCCCATGTCAAAGCCGATCGATTTCGGAAAACCGGCGACTTCTGCCACGCGGGAATAGCCAATCACCCCACCCGCAGGACCGGACAGGATGCTGTCTTTTCCCACAAAATTGGCGGCATCGACCAGACCGCCGGCGGATGTCATCAGTTTCAGGCTGCAGTTTTTGAGGGGTGTCCGAAGTTTTCTGATGTAATCTTTGAGGATCGGATTCAGGTAAGCGTCCATGACGGTCGTATCGCCGCGGGAGACGATTTTAATCAACGGCGAGAGGCGGCTCGAAACGCTGATCTCTGCAAAACCGGCCTCTTCCGCAAGTCCGGCGACCAGTTCTTCATGGTCGGGGTTCGCAAAAGAATGCAGCAGACAGATCGCCAGCGATTTCACGCCCGTTGCTTTGAGTTCCTTCAGTTGCTGACGAATGGTCTCGGGATCAGGTGCGCGGAGTACCGTGCCTTCCGCAGTGATGCGTTCGTCAATTTCCAAGGCGGTTTCGAATAAAGGTTCCGGTTTCTGAATGACCAGATCGAACAGGCGGGGTCGGTCCTGATTACCGATCAAGAGGACGTCGGCGAAACCTTGCGTGGTGATGAAGGCGGTGCGGGCGCCGTTGCGGGTGAGCAGGGCATTGGTGCCTCGGGTGGTGCCCAGTTTGACGCTGACATCGGAAATCGTATCTGACTTTTTCAGGCCGAGGATCCAGCGAATCGCCAGCACGGGGGCTTCTTCTCCCGACGAGAGTTCATAACCGGTCGACTCTTTGACCGTCGCGGGCAGGGGGGCTGTGAAAGTCAACGTGCCGGTGGTTGTGTCAAAGGTGGTCACTTGTGCCGAATGAATGGATTGTCCCTCTTCATTCAGAAATTCGATTTGATACTCTTGCCAGAACTCTGCCGGGTCGCCGCAGCGGGAAGGGTCCACAATCGTAGTGGGATCGCAGATTTGTTGAATCCGCCCTTTGGTAAAACCCGAACTAAGAGTCTTAAAGGGAATGAACTCATTTTCCGGCGATCGCGCGATACAGTCCGTAAACGTCCCGCCCACATCGATCCAGAATTCCCAATTTTTGCCGCTCTTTTCTGCTTTTAAACCATTCATTTCATCAAATATTTCG
>NZ_CALFPF010000531.1 GCF_937919775.1 uncultured Gimesia sp. | reverse complement strand
GATGACCCATGTGTCATCCCGCCGACTGGCATTCAACTTTGAAAAAACAGCGCTTCCATAATCACTGTTGGCAAGCCAATCGCCCCCTCAATTCGATCACTATGCTGTCTCCAATTTTGCATCCTCATCTGTTTCCACAACCAGCGTCTGCGCCGGATCCACGCCCAGCGAAGCCACCCCGGCGATGAAAAACGCAATCGCACACGTAATAAAAGCCATGTTCCAGTGATGCACTTCGCCGATCACCGCGATCATCAAAGAAGGGGCCACAGCCGCCCCCAGATTTCCCCACATATTTCCCCAGCCCAAAACCGAACCGACATGTTTGCCGGCGATATCCTGGTTGAACGCCCACATCGGTGCCGATCCAAAGTCCGTCGAAAATGCGACGACAGAAAACATCACCACCGCCATCCAGGGGGAAATATCCAGCATACACAGCAGGTATGCGGCCATTGCAGTAAACCTTGAGACAGCAATCGGCAGGACACGGCTCCAGCGCAGGCTGATACGTTTCATCAGCCAGTCCGTCGCGCGACCGCCGGCCAGCATTCCGAACCAGCCGACTGCCAGCGCAATCGTCACCATCGTTCCCCGTTCTTTCAAGGGGACATGATACGTCTCATCCAGATAACGCGGCAGCCAGGTCACCAGAAACAGCCAGCCTACATTCGTGCAGAATTGTGACAGAGAAAGCAACCAGAGACTCTTGTTCTTCATGATCGCTTTCAGAGGAATGCCGCCAATATCTTTCGAATGATCTTTATCTGCTTCCAGGCGCCCGTGTTCAATCAGTTCCAGTTCCTGCTCAGAACAGGAGGCATGCGCCCGCGGATAATCACGCACCAGCCACCAGAAAATGCCTGCGATGATTATCCCCACCACGCCGTAGAAAATCATCATTTTCCGCCAGCCTTTTCCCTGCACTTTCCGCACATCGGAATAATACCGGGCCTCAAACAACAGCCGGTTCAAACGGGCACTCTGATCGATGGTCATAGCAGAAGGGCTCACATTCAATAACTGTTCTGCCTGCTGATTCAGTTTCAGCCCTTCAAAATCGGTCGGGTCATACAGCACATCTTTCTTTAAAATGGCATTCAAATTCGCAACAAAATCACCTTCCACAGCCGTACCCGGCACAATCTCTGGATTGGATGCTGCAGCTTTCAGATACTCCCTGTCTCCCGGCGTGAGCTTCTCGTAGATTTTTGTTTCGAACACCTGCTTCTCATCCACGCGTTTCAGAAAGGTCTCTGCCAGATTGTGCGGGTTCATAATATCCCCGGATTCCAGATCCGAAGAGACAGACATTGGCACGAATAAGATAATCAGAAACGCCGTCAGCACTGGCGCCAGGGCACCGCCAAACCGTCCGCCGACAGCGACCAGACTACTGGCAAAACCCCGTTCCGAAAGCGGCATCCACTTGCTGACGAGATTCGCACTCGTCGGATACGCGCCCGCCTGTCCGACACCAAAGCCCAGACGCAGCACCAGCAGCATGATGAACCCGGTCACAAACCCGGTCATCGCCGTGAACAGTGACCACATCAGAATATAAATCGTCAGCATCGTGCGGGCACCAAAGCGGTCACTCAACCAGCCGGACGGAACCTGGCACAATGCATAAGACGCAAAAAAAGAACCCAGGATGATCGCAATCTGCTTGTCACTCAATCCCAGCTCATCTTTGATAAAGACTTCTGCGAAGGAAATACAGAAACGATCCAGATACAACAGAACCGCCATCAGCATGCAGGCAAAAATCACGCGATAACGAACATACGATTTTGTCGCTTCCACACTGGCCATAAGTTTCTCAGCTTTCCATCATAGTCTGTGAGCAAATTTGGAATGCGGCAGTATAACAATAAGTTGATATGAAAACGAGCGCCAACATTGAACAACCGGTTGAGTTCTGATCGGAAGCCACTGCACTTCACCTGAACTTACTGCAAAATCAACAGCTTGACAGGGTCCCGGCACGGGATAACTTAAGCGAACTAAGCGTCGCGCGCGTAATCAAAATCTGTTTCGTTTTATCACCCTCTGTTTTCAGCAGTTATCGCATTCGAGTCAACATGCAGCAGAAACACCAAATCGCCGTTTTCCTCGTTTTTCAACATCCGTTTCACGCGACAGAGATAGAGTATAATCAAATTCGCCGCCCGCTGAAGTGCGCCCTGTTCACTCCGATTTATGGCAGCCTTAAAACACCTGTGGGACCGCTTAGGCGCATATCGGCCCGGACAGTTCCCGCTCGGGCGCGCTAAGGGCCACGTAAAAACATCTGAAAATCGGAAACTGCACAAACCAGAGCTTGTCGAACGGCCGCTTTTGGCCAGACTGAGTCACTCGCACAAATTTCTGAGGTCAGACGGATGCTCTGACGATCAGCATTTGCCATAATGTGAGAAATCGGTCACGAAGAACAGTCAATCAAATAAGGCATGCCCGCTGTCTGAGGAAAACTCACGATGTTAACCAGAGCCGCCGTTTTATATGACATGCAGTTACCAGCGCCGTACGCGAAATCAAAACCGCTGGTCATCGAAGAACTCACCCTCGCCGATCCCGGCCCCGGCGAAGTCCTCGTCGAAATGGCGGGTGCCGGCCTCTGTCACTCCGATCTCTCAACCATCGACGGTTCTCGTCCCCGCATCATGCCAATGGTCATGGGCCACGAAGCCAGCGGCATCGTCCGTGAAGTCGGGCAGGGGGTCCACGATCTCAAACCTGATGACCACGTCGTCTTCTCTTTCGTTCCACTCTGCGGCCACTGCCTGCCCTGCGCGACAGGACGCCCCGCCTTATGCGAACCCGGTGCAGCGGCGAATCTCGCCGGCACCTTACTTTCGGGTCGACGTCCGTTTCGCAATATGTCCGAACTGGAAATCAACCACCACCTCGGCGTCTCTGCCTTTTCCGAGCACACGGTCGTCGCCCAGGAATCACTGATTAAGATCGACTCGCAACTCCCCCTCAGCACCGCCGCCCTGTTTGGCTGCGCCGTGATGACGGGCGTCGGCGCAGTCGTCAACACAGCGAAGGTCGAACCCGGTTCCAGCGTCGCCGTCTTCGGCCTCGGAGGCGTCGGCTTAAGCACCATCATGGGCGCCCGCGCCGCCGGTGCCGAAACCATTTTCGCCATTGATCTACTCCCCGATAAACTGGAACTCGCCGCCAGTGTCGGTGCAACTCATCTGATCAACGCCAGCGACGAAGACCCGGTCGCGTTGATCAAAGAACTTCTGAACGGCGTCGATTACGCCTTCGAAAGTGTGGGTAATGAGCGTGTATTGCAACAGGCTTACGCAGCGACGAAACGGGGCGGCACCACCATCACCATCGGCCTGCCACATCCCGGCAAAATGTTCTCGATCCCCGCCGTCAGCCTCGTCGCCGAAGAACGAACCATCAAAGGCTCCTACATGGGCTCCGCCGTCCCCCGCCGCGATCTGCCGCGCTTCATCGCGATGTACGAAGCCGGCCTGCTCCCCGTCGACAAACTCCTCACTCGCACGATCCAACTCGACGAAATCAACGAAGCCTTCGACGCCCTCGCCACCGGCGCCGCCGTTCGACAGGTGATTACGTTTGAAAAGTAACCAACCCGTGATTTGCAATAATCGCAGCTAACACCGGCGGCTGTTTTTCAGTCTTGTTCCAGTAAGCATTCTAAGTTTTACTATGTCCAAGAGCTTGAAAAAGGCCTCCATAATTAGCCGAAGGGCGTTAGCCCCGGTTGCCTCTCAGTCCATATTTGATGACATATTTTGAATTATGGTTCGTTTTAATCAGACACATAACCCGGCCCGACAATCCCCCACACCACGTCCACCATCTGCTGCTGGTCTACCGCGGTCGAGATGAAACAATCGGTCTGACGGAAATGGGCACAGACGCGCGGAGCAATTCCCGAATTTCAACAACACTGGGAC
>NZ_CALFPF010000530.1 GCF_937919775.1 uncultured Gimesia sp. | reverse complement strand
CCACGACTCCTACCCGGATCCATTCGCGCGGTGGAACATTCAACTCTTCAGATTCATCATCGGGTGTCTTTTCAAGTGGTTTCAGGTCATCTAAGGGAATGAAGTCCGGTGCCCAGTCAACGGGGCGTTTTTGTCCGCGTTCCGATATGAGTTCTATCGAAGGTTGATGTTCTTCGGTATTCACGAATTGTTCAAATAGCCGTCTTTTCTCCGGATTATTGACGACCTCTTTCCATTCACAATGGTATGTATCGACCAGGGATTGCATCATGGCTTCGAGTTCTTCACAGATTCCCAGTTTGTCCTTGATGACAACCTCTCTTAAATAATCAATGCCCCCTTCCAGCTTTTCCAGCCAGGTTGCGGTCCGGGTCAGTTTATCTGCGGTCTGAATGTAAAACATCAGGAATCGATCCAGGTACTTAATACAGGTCTCTTCATCAAGGTCCGAGGCGAACAGGTCGGCATGTCTCGGTTTCGAGCCACCATTTCCGCAAATATACAGATTGTAGCCGTTTTCTGTTGCGATCAGCCCAAAGTCTTTGCTTTGCGCTTCCGCACATTCACGCACACAGCCTGAAACACCACCTTTGATTTTATGCGGCGCACGAATTCCACGATAGCGTTCTTCCAGACGAATTGCGAAACCAACGGAATCTCCTACTCCATACCGGCACCAGGTGGTGCCGACGCAACTTTTGACCGTTCGAAGAGCCTTGCCGTAGGCGTGCCCGCTTTCAAAACCGGCGTCGATCAGTTTTTCCCAGATACCAGGCAGATCATGCACCTCTGCACCGAACAAGTCAACGCGTTGCCCGCCGGTGATTTTGGTATAAAGCCCGTATTCACTGGCGACCTTTCCCAGCACGATCAGCTTTTCAGGAGTGATTTCGCCTCCCGGCACGCGCGGCACAACTGAGTAAAGTCCTCCGCGTTGCACATTGGCCAGAAAACGGTCATTCGTATCCTGCAGGTTTGCATGGTCGACAATATGCTCATTCCATAAACTGGCAAGAATGGATGCTACGGTTGGCTTGCAGACTTCGCATCCCGCGCCCGAACCACAGTCATCCAGAACGGCGGTAAAGGTTTTGAGTTTCTTGATTTTAATAATGTCGAATAGTTCTGTCCGCGAAAATTCGAAGTGCTCGCAGAGGTGATTGTTAACGGTAATGCCAGCGGCTTTCATTTCTGCTTTAAACAGATCCGTTACCAGAGGCATACATCCCCCACAGCCACTGCCGGCTTTGGTGCAGGCTTTAACTTGATCGACAGAAGTGAGACTCTCATCACGGATTGCCGCGCAGATCCGTCCTTTGGTGACATTGTTACAAGAGCAGATCTGCGCTTCATCGGGCATCTCTGCGGCGCTGCCTCCCGGGATTCCCCCACCAGAGCCGACTACCAGTTCATGCGGACTGCAGGGTAACAGGTCTTCGGATTTAGCAAGGATGGAGAGACTTCCATAATCGGAAGCGTCACCGATTAAAATACCCCCCAGCAGTCTGGTTCCTGCCGAATTGAAAACGAGTTTTTTGTAGACGCCTGCAAATGGATCTTCAAATGTGAGGCATTTGGTGATTTTTGGATCGGCTTCGTAATCACCAAAGCTGGCGACATCGACGCCCATCAATTTTAATTTGGTGGAAAGGTCACTGCCTTTGTATTGCAGGTCGACGTTACACAGGTTCGCTGCAGCGACTTCGGCCATCTGATAACCGGGAGCAACCAGGCCATAGACCATACCCGAATGTAAGGCGACTTCGCCGATCGCATAAATGTCGGGGTCGGAAGTCTGCAGAGAATCATTGACCAGAATTCCTCCGCGGTCTCCGACTTCAAGATCGCAGTCCCGTGCCAGCTCATCACGAGGACGGATACCGGCTGAGACAATAATCATATCGAGTTCCAGCTCTTCGCCATCCTGAAAACGAATTCCGGTGACTTTGGATTCTCCCAAAACTTCGTCAGTGGCTTTATTCAGATGGACTTGAACACCTAATTCTTCAATTTTCTGGACCAGTATTTTTGAGCCGGCGTCATCAATCTGCCGAGGCATGAGACGCGGGGCAAACTCCAGCACATGTGTTTCGAGTCCCAGATCCAGTGCTGCTTTGGCTGCTTCCAGGCCGAGGAGTCCGCCTCCAATCACGGCCGCCTTTTTGGAGTGTTTCGCATACTGAATGATCAACTCCAGATCATTGATCGTACGATAAACGAAGACCCCCCGGTTTTTGATCCCCGGTACGGTAGGCACAAACGGATAAGAGCCAGTTGCAATCACGACCTTATCGTAAGGGATCTCTTCGCCTTTTTGAGAACGGATGATTCTGTTTTGTCGGTCAATACTGACCGCTCGGTCTGCCAGGTGGAGATCGATGTTATTTTCCGCATACCATTCCCTGCGGGCCAGCATCAGTTTTTCTGCATCATGATGCGCGAAAAACTGTGTCAGTCCGACACGGTCATAAGCGGCCCGTGGTTCCTCACAAAAAGTGACGATCTTATATTCGTGTTGTTGATCTTTTTCGACGAGTTGCTCACAAAACCGTAAGCCCACCATGCCGTTGCCAATCACAACGACGGTTTTCTTTAGTTCAGAATTTCGCTGAATCACAGTGAATCCACCTTTAAATCAGAGCACTTTTGTTAAACGCAGGATCACGGTTCTCTGGCTAACTTCCCATTGAGGCCGCCAGTTCTTTCTCTCCATTTTTCAGAGTGACGGCCGAATCATAAGCCAGTCGCGCTTCTGTTTCCGTTTCTTCGTTAAAACGCACCAGAAAACTCAGAAAGGAACAGCCGGTGACAATCGCTCCCAGAATAAAGAGTGCTGTCGGCCAGTTGATGGCCTGGGTTTTGAAGAGAAAACCTGCAGCCACCGCCCCGGCGTTACCGCCGGCTCCGACAATCCCGGAAACTGATCCCAGGGCTTTGGGGTTGATAAACGGAACCACAGAATAAGTGGCCCCTTCAGACATTTGTACGAACAGGCTGAAGACAATCAGTGCCGGTAATGCCAGAGACAGGATACTCATCTGTGAAAAGAGCATGAGAGCGATCCCCTCACAGAAAATGGCGATAAATAACCATTTGACTCGGCCACTGAGCCCCCACTTTTGTCCAAAGCGGTCCCCAAAGACCCCGCCCAGAGTTCGGGCAAAAATATTCATCAAACCAAACATACCGGCAAACAGGCCTGCCATTTTGATGGCCCGCGCTGTCTCCATATTTTTGAAGTAATCAAAGTAATCCAGAAAATAGAGTGCTGCGACATTGTTGAGCGTGAGTTCAATTCCAAAGCAGGCACCATAAATAATGAACAATGCCCAGACACGATGATCTTTACATGCAGTTAAAAACGAACCTTTATGTTGTTCTTTCTGTGACAACTTTCCTGCGGCTCTCAGGTCTTTGAAATTGCCGTCCGGGGCGTCCTGAGTCAGAAAGAAATAAGCGACACCTGTTAAAGCACAAACCAGACCTGCCACGAACATGGATGCCCGCCACCCGACCGATTCGCTGAAGCCTAATACTCCAATAAACATGGCGAAAATAAGTGGCATCAGTATTTGTGTGACACCACCGCCGAGGTTCCCCCAGCCGGCGGTAGTGGCATTTGCTGTTCCCACACAATTGGGAGCAAACATGATTGATGTGTGATATTGTGTGATCACAAAGGATGCCCCGATCGCACCAATTGCAATTCGGAAAATCAGAAATGTGGTATAGTCATGGGCGAAACCAATTCCCATTACGGGAAGCGATCCCAGCAGCAACAGCCAGGTGTAAGTCAGACGGGGACCAATTTGATCACAGAGCCAGCCGATAAACAGGCGGGCGATCACGGTAATCGCCACCGAGCCGATGATGCACCATCCAATTTGATCTTTTGTGAGCAGCATTTCTTCCCGGACCACCTTCATTAAAGGGGCAATCCCGAA
>NZ_CALFPF010000529.1 GCF_937919775.1 uncultured Gimesia sp. | reverse complement strand
TCAAGCGATTCGAAGCGTTGACCACCAGCATATAAAAATCGGAGAACCGATACACGAGCACATCGTCCAGAATCCCGCCCGATTCATTAGTAACCAGAGAATACCGAATCTGCCCTGGCTTGAGAGATTCCACATTGTTCGTCAGCAATGTATCCAGAAAACGGCACGCATCCGGGCCTGAAAAAAACAGACGTCCCATATGGGCAATGTCAAATAAACCGGCTGCTTTGCGCACGGCGTGATGTTCTGCAGTGATATTAGAATACAGCAGGGGCATCTCCCAGCCGGCAAAATCGACCATGCGACCACCATGATCGACGTGCCATTGATGACAAGCAGTATATAACAAGGTATCAGACACGTGATTTCTCTCTTTTATTCCTGTTGACAACAGAATCTTTACCGGAAACAAAACGGTTACGCTTTTGAAACGAGGCGGTTCTATTGTGGAAGTTCAAGTTCAATCATGCAATCATCAGGCCGAGAGAATCTAAAAAATCCAAAACTCTTCGCGCATAAAAAAGCGAGGTCCTGAAACAGGATGCCTCGCTCGTGCAAAGTTGCTGAATTGATTGTCCCGTTTATTCGTAGGAGCAAAGTTTGGCACGCAGATATTCACGGTTCAATCGGGCAATGTTTGAAACAGAAATTTCGGCGGGGCAGGCGGCCTGACATTCTTCCGTATTCGTACAGTTACCGAATCCTTCCAGATCCATCTGTGCCACCATGTTCTGTGCCCGGGAAGCCCGTTCCGGTTGGCCTTGAGGCAGTGTTGACAAATGTGAAACTTTGGCAGAGACAAACAACATCGCAGAGGCATTTTTACAGGCGGCAACACAGGCACCACAGCCGATACACGCGGCAGCGTCCATTGCGGTTTCCTGGATATGCGCGGGAACCGGAATCGCGTTTGCCTCGGGCGCACTTCCGGTATTCACCGAAATAAACCCGCCTTTTTCTATAATGCGGTCAAAGGCACTCCGATCCACGACCAGATCGCGTATGACCGGGAAGGCCTTGGCACGCCAGGGCTCAACCACGATCGTATCTCTGTTTTTAAACCGCCGCATATGCAACTGGCAGGTTGTGGTCCCGGTATCGGGCCCATGCGCCTGACCGTTGATCATCAGGCTGCACATGCCACAGATCCCTTCGCGGCAGTCATGATCGAAGGCGATCATTTCTTCGCCTTTTGCAATCAGCTGCTCGTTCAGGACATCCAGCATTTCCAGAAATGACATATGCGTGGAAATTCCCGTTAACTTGTATTCCACGTAACGCCCCGGAGCATCAGATCCAGGCTGCCGCCAAACTTTGAGCGTCAGATCCAGTGTCTCGCTCATTATTTATAACTCCTCGTAGCCAGAGGTACTTCGACAAATTCCAAATGCTCACGATGTTCAACAGGTTCGTTTCCGACCCCCTTGAACTCCCACGCCGCTACATGACAGAAATTTTCATCGTCACGTAATGCTTCGTTTTCTTTTGTCTGATGTTCTTCACGGAAGTGACCACCACAGGATTCTTCCCGAACCAGGGCGTCACGCACCATCAATTCACCAAATTCCAGGAAGTCAGCCAGACGACCTGCATGTTCCAGATTCTGGTTGAGTTGCTCTCCCTGCCCCAGTACTTTGATGCTGGACCAAAACTCATCTCGCAGGTCACGAATTTTGCCCATCGCGGTTTCCAGCCCCTGCCGTTCGCGTGACATGCCGCAATAATCCCAGAGAATATGGCCGAGCTCACGATGAATACTGTCAGAAGAACGCGTGCCTTGAATGCCCAGAATTTTGGCGTTGCGATCCTGAGCATTGGCCATTGCTTCTTTAAATGCGTCATCGTCTGTCGAGACAGCAGGCAGGCTATGCGAGGCAAGAAAGTGACCGGTCGTATAAGGGGCAACAAAATAGCCGTCGGCGAGTCCCTGCATCAACGCAGATGCGCCCAACCGGTTGGCACCATGATCAGAGAAGTTGGCTTCACCCAGTACGAACAAACCAGGGATCGTACTTTGCAGATGGTAATCAACCCACAAGCCCCCCATGGTGTAATGCACGGCGGGATATATTCTCATCGGAACCTGATAAGGGTCTTCGCCCGTGATTTTTGCATACATGTGGAACAGGTTGCCGTATTTCGCTTCGATGGCATGCCTGCCATCGCGGGCAATAGCATCGCGAAAATCGAGAAAAACCGCCTGCTTCGATGGACCCACTCCATAACCGGCGTCGCACCGCTCCTTCGCAGCCCGGGACGCCACATCGCGCGGCACCAGGTTTCCGAAGGCAGGATAACGGCGTTCCAGGTAATAATCGCGTTCGGTATCGGGAATCTGATTTCCGCGTCGTTCGTCACTTTGGGATTCAGGCACCCAGACCCGCCCATCATTTCTCAGGCTTTCGCTCATCAGCGTCAGCTTGGACTGATAATCGCCACTGACGGGAATGCAGGTGGGATGAATCTGCGTGTAACAGGGATTCGCAAAGAAAGCGCCCCGTTTGTGACAACGCCAGGCTGCCGTCACATTCGAACCCTTGGCATTGGTGGAAAGATAAAAGGCATTGCCGTAGCCTCCCGTGCAGAGTAATACGCAATCCGCAGAATATTTTTCGAATTCGCCGGTGATCAGATTCCTGACAATAATCCCGCGTGCCACACCATCAACCACGACCAGATCCAGCATTTCCCGTCGCGGGAATAATTTGACGCGTCCGGTGCTAACCTGTCGCATTAACGCACTGTAGGCTCCCAGTAGTAGCTGCTGGCCGGTTTGACCGCGTGCGTAAAAAGTACGAGAGACCTGGGCACCACCAAATGATCGGTTCGCGAGAGACCCGCCGTAATCGCGGGCAAAGGGAACTCCCTGAGCCGCACACTGATCTATGATATTATTACTGACCTGAGCCAGGCGATGCACATTCGCTTCGCGGCTGCGAAAGTCGCCTCCCTTGACGGTATCGTAAAAAAGCCGCCAGACACTGTCGCCGTCATTCGGATAGTTTTTCGCCGCATTAATTCCCCCCTGAGCGGCGATACTGTGAGCCCGTCGCGGGGAGTCCTGAAAACAGAAGGATTCGACCTGATATCCCAGCTCCGCCAGAGAAGCAGCAGCAGAAGCCCCTGCCAGACCGGTTCCCACGACGATGATTTTCTTCTTCCGTTTATTTGCCGGGTTAACCAGCTTCATTTCCTGTTTGCAGCGGTCCCACTTCTCGGCCATGGGTCCTTCTGGAACACGAGAATTGAAAACCGTGGTAGCCGTCTCGGCCATGATATAAACCTTCAAAACGGAAACAGTTGAACTATTGAGTTATCTTGGACAATAAACGTAATGGAATGACAATCATCAATGGATGAATAAACCCCAGATTGGCAGGCTGGCAAAGCCGGCTGCAATCACAAACGCGAACAAGATCGCCAGTTTTTTGATCCAGGGCATATACTTGGGATGATTCAATCCCAGCGACTGAAACGCACTCCAAAATCCATGCGATAAATGAAAACCAAGCACAATGGTTCCCACAATGTAGATGGGAGCAGTGAGACTACCAAGTACCTGGATGATAATGTCGTAAGGCTTTGCTTCGACGACTCCTTCAGGAGTTTTGATTGAGTACTCAACGCTGGGATTCAAATGCAGCTTCATATCGATCATATGTACGATCAGAAATGCCAGAATGATCGCCCCCGAGATAAACATCCAGGAGCTGGTCCGGCCCATCGGAGTTTGCCCGAACAGAGACGGTTTTTCCTGGATCTTACTTTGAGTCTGCTGATAGCCGACCTGCCGTGCCCGCTGATTATCACGGGTCAGTTTGAATGCCAGGGCGATGTGAGTAAACAGCAACAGAAATAATCCGACTTCCGCCACAGGCAGCAGCAGCATGCTATGCAGTTCTTTAGCATATGTGTTGTAGGCATCCGCACCCACATAGACCAGCAGATTTCCTGCCAAATGCACCACCAGGAAGCTGCACAATAAAAGTCCCGTGATACCCATCACGAACTTTTGGCCAATGGAAGAAGACAGGAGTGTCATGATCCATTTCGTTGCTGATCTACCGCCGGCTGACGGAGATGGTTGCTGTTTTTCAGCCAATTTTGTCACCATAATCAAGCTCTCACCCGGTTACCCTGAGGCGATCCCGTGAACAGTATGTGATATTAACTTCCCTCGAGCGGCTTTTCTCAGCCCCTCATCCTGAATTCATTTCGTACACGAAAGACAGGCAGCCTAATTCTTAACTCAGCTTAAGTTATTATATTTCCCCGCCTTTGAACATCAATCTTCACTCAATTATAAAGTTGAACCCTTTTACAAATTTCAAGCATTCCACTCTGTTTTAGAATGATGCAGTCCGTTTTCAAGGGAAAGATCCGGAAACCATCGCAGTTCTCCGGGCAGAACAATCCGTGCCGCTCAGAGCTCTGCTCTTTACATCGGATAGTTAGCCAATGATCTCCGCTTCTGTTTGTGCTTTACGATTATTTTTTCTTTTTCTTCTTTCCTCGCTGCGATTTAGGCTTTCGACTCTTCTGTTTCGTATTCGATTTCTCTTTCGTGGGTGGCTTTGCCGACTTCTTGCCCTGGTAAGGAGATTCCTCAGTGGCAGGCTTCGCTGCCTTGGGGGAAGTAGGCAGACGGAAATCCAGCTCGCGTCGATCCAGATCGATCTTCTCGACCTCAACGGTCAGGTAATCTCCCACTCGAAATTCCTGTCCGGTTCGTTCACCGACAATACTGAATTTGGCGACATCCTGATGAAAGTAATCGTGTTTTCCCAGACGGCTGATGTGTAACAGGCCTTCGACTGGCACATCCGTCCCCCTACAGAACAGCCCAAAAGTTTCCACGCCTGTGATCATGGTCTTGAGCGTTTTGATATTCTTATCGATCATCCATGAGAGCAGCTTGACTTTGGTTAATTCGCGTTCCGCTGCTTCCGCCCGTCGCTCGCGCAGGGACAGCTCATGCCCCAACTGCCTTAATCCCTGCGGGCTTTGTCCTTTTCCCTTGTCCGGACGTTCCAGAATGTCATCGATCATCCGATGAATGGTTAAATCGGGATAGCGACGGATCGGGCTGGTAAAGTGGCAATAATGGTCGACAGCCAGTGCATAGTGCCCCAACTCCTCATCGGTATACTCCGCCTGCTTCAAGCTGCGCAGCAAAGCATAATTGATGGCCTGCTCAATGGGCGTCCCATGAACCTCTTCGACGATTCTCTGCAGATCCTTTCGGCTTTGCACCTTATTGAGCGTAAACCCTAAAGCGTTGGCGAATTCTGCAAATGCCACCTGCCGCGGCAATTCCGGAGAGGGATGCACGCGTCTCAAAAAACGCAGCTTCCGGTCATTAAAGGCTTCCGCCACCGAAATGTTTGCCGCCAGCATAAATTCTTCAATAATCTGGTGGCTTTCATCGTGCTCACGTTCGACGGCACCCGTCACGCGATGTTGATCATCAAAAGTCAGCCGAACTTCGGAAAGGTGTAATTCCAGGGATCCGGCTGCAAATCGACGCTTGCGCAGAGTCATTGCCAGATGATGCATATTTTTCAGTAAACCTCGAACGTGTGCGGAAACATTTTCGCCTTCCGTATCACGCTCATCAATGAGGGGCATCACCTGCTCGTAAGCAAATCGCTGAGTCACATTAATCGCGGAATTGGCAAATTCCGTGTGTACGGGAACACCATCCGGAGTGAATTCAATAAAAGCAGATTTGGTAAAACGGACCTGACCTTCCTGAAGACTGGCCAAGCCGTTTGAGATAATTTCCGGTAACATCGGAATCACCCGGCCGGGCAGATAGACGCTCGTCCCCCGACTTTTGGCTTCCCGATCCAGTACAGAACCTTCTTTCACGAAATGCGCCACATCGGCAATATGGACTCCCAGCACCCAGTGACCTCTTTCATTTTTACTTAAAGAGATCGCGTCATCAAAGTCGCGTGCATCGACAGGATCGATCGTCACAATGGTTTCTTTGGTCAGATCCCGTCGGTTGCCCAGTTTTTTTTCATCAAACAGGCTGGCCTGCTCGCGTGCTTCCTCAAGAACTTCCTCCGGAAATTCCAGCGGAATCCCAAACTCATAGATAATAGAGAGCAGATCAACGCCCGGTTTCCCATGCGGACCGAGCACCTTGGAGATCACGCCTCGACCGAGATAATTTTTGGACGGAAACTGCAGAATGTCGATGACGACTTTATCTTCCGAGCTGACGCCTTTTGCCCCCGGGTCGCCGACATGAATGGGCGAGTTGAAGATTTTGCCATCCACGTGGACATAACCTTCTCCCTGCGCTTCAAAATACGTTCCGACAAAGGTCGTCGAAGCCCGCTCAATAATCTCCACGACCCGACCACAAAGCTGCCCCCCGCTGCGGCGGCGGTTAATGACAGTCCCATACACTTCATCCCCCGTCTGGGCATCTCCCAGATCGCGTTCAGAAATATAGAGATCGCCCGCGTGACGCTGGTCGTGGGCAATATCGTCGGGTTTATGATGGGGAATCAGATAACCTGCACCAGAGCTGGTTTTCTTGATCATTCCCGCAATCCAGTCCTCTTTTTTGACAGGCCGAATTAATCCGGTATCCGAAACCAGAATATCCTTCCTGACACGCAGATTATGCATCGCCTGCTCAAATTCTGCGGACGATGACTTGGAACCTCCGACTTTTTTCAACAGCGACTTTTCGCGCACTGGCGTATAACCGGGCCTGGTTACATACTCGAGAATCTTCTGCTCAAAATCGGGCATCGCCTCAGTCCTCGGTTGTTCCCTTGAATAGTTTCCGCTGCAAGCGAGGCGAATAAGGGGTCCAGTTTGATGTGGAATTCAGATCGTCTTCGATGAACCGAGTGAATTCATTTACTTTGGCATCCAGGTTATCAAGATGATGTAAGGCGACCGCTTCGGGGGTCATCGGCAAACGGGCACTGCCAAATTCATATGTTCCGTGATGACTGACAATCATATGCTTCAACCGCAGTTCTGCCTCTCTGGGAAACGATTCCCCGGTCATTTCCTGATAGGCGATGATTTTTTCGGTCAGCATCTCGACACCAATAATCAAATGCCCCAACAACTGACCTTCGTCCGTATAAACAAATTCGTTCTCGTAACCGAGTTCCCGCACTTTTCCAATATCATGCAAAAAGACCCCTGCCAGTAGCAGATTTATATCTGCTTTGGGATACAGGTCGGCCACCCGTTGAGCCGTCTCCATCAGATTGACCACATGCTCAATCAGGCCCCCGTGATAAGCATGATGTGTTTTAACGCCGGCTGGTGCTTTGCAGAATGCTTCCATCAGCGCTTCATCAACCAGAAAGCACTCCATTAATGTGCGAATCTCATTGTTTTCGATGCCCAGCAGCATCTCGCGCAGTTTTCCTAACAGTTGCTGCACATCCTGTGACGCCTGAGGCTGAAATTCAGCAGGATCAAGATTATCGGCAGCGACCGGTTCGATATAGGTCAGGATGACTTGCAAGGTTCCCTGAAACAGATGCACTTTGCCTTTGGCCTGCACATAATTGCCCGGCTGGAAATGTTGCATTCGTTCTTCAAGCACGTTCCACATCCGCGCGTTAACGACCCCTGTACAATCTCTCAAATCGGCTGATAAAAACAGGCTGGCATTACGATTTGCACGTAACTGCTTATCAACCAAGAGGTAAACTTCATTGACCAGATCGCCATCCTTTAACTGATTTATATATTGACGAGACATCTCGAATCGGCTTTCAGTAACACTCTCAAAACGCAGTTGTCGATCTAAAGTTTCGCTAAGAAACACAAT
>NZ_CALFPF010000528.1 GCF_937919775.1 uncultured Gimesia sp. | reverse complement strand
ATTCACAGTTATCGCGTCGCTATTTTTTACGATATGGTGTCGCAGGAGCCGCTGCATTTACCGCGATGAATCAATTACAGGCAGACGTTCAGCATCGAGACCCCGCTCTGCAACAAGCCATTGACCAACTCGAGACCAATCTCACCATTCCGAAATCATTTCGTGATGTCTCGCGCGGAAATCCCAAGCCGCATACTCTGAGCGAAGAGAAAAGGCAACAGGTCGGTCTGACGCGAGAGACCTGGTCCCTCGAAGTGATCAGCGATCCGGAAAACAAAGCACGGCTTGGAAATCCGCTCACGAAAGAAACAGGGAACGCACTGGATTTTGAAGCGTTACTCAAACTGGGAGAGAAGCACGCCGTCCGTTTTTCCAAAGTCATGACCTGTCTGAATATCAGAGACCCGCTGGGCACTGGTATTTGGGAAGGGGTTCCTTTACGCGAAATTCTCTGGCTGACAAAACCACGCGATAATATCCGCCGTGTGTTTTATAACGGGTATCATAATGACGATCCGAAACAGATTTTCAAAAGCTCACTGCCGATCGATCGCGTACTGGAAGATCCAGAGGGGTTACCGCCTGTGATTCTGTGTTACAAACTCAACGGCCAGTGGCTGAGTCCCGAGCGTGGGGCGCCTGTCCGCATGGTGGTTCCGGAGTCATATGGATTCAAAAATGTGAAATGGCTGACTCACATTTATTTTTCCAATTTGTTTCATGCCAACGATACCTATGCCAGCGGGAACAATGACATCGACAGCAGACTGAAAACATTCGCGTCCACGCTTTCTTTTCCCAAAGAAGTCAAACCGCTTCAGCCGATTCCGATTACAGGTTATGCTCAAGCGGGAACCGCCGGTCTGGCGAAAGTTCAGGTCTGGATTCAAAAGAATGGCGAGAGTTTCCCCCAGGACGATCAGTTTTTTACCACGGCCCCCTGGATCGATGCCGAAATACTCGCTGCACCGACTTCCGATCACTGGGGTGGCAGCCTGCCCGATCACAAAATTCCGCCCGGAACCATCGGCTTTGATGACAAAACCGGAAAACCGGACGCGTGGCCGATGCCAATGATGAAAGCGCACTGGGCGATTCTGCTGCCCGGCTTACCTGCAGGAAAATACACGCTCCGCTGTCGCACGATCGACGCCAACGGCAAAGCCCAGCCGATGCCGCGCCCCTTCCGAAAATCGGGGCACGTTGCCATCGAACAGAAGGACATTGTGGTGACCGCTTAATCAAGAGTCTTTGCTGTCACAGCCGTCAGCTCGACAATTCCTGAAGATTGGCTTGCAAACTTTTAATTGGAATGGTCAATCAAGATGATTGAATCGGTTTACCCGCCACTAAATTATCCTCAAAACTGGCCTCCTGTTGTATCGCCACCACCTCCACCCGGAAGCTGGGAGACCAGCCTGAAGCGCATTCCAGTTGCAGGCTGGATTACGGCAAGCCTGATATCACGATTCCGCAAGGGGCAACATGAACAGGAAGTGTTATCTTTCATCGAAAAGGAAATCGTTGATCAGCTTGAAGCGCGAGGCAATGTCAATAACTGGTTTCTAAAATATGACTGGTTCGATTCACCAGTGAAACAGCAGATCGCGGTAATTGTTTCAGAAGCAATCGGTCTGGAAAAACCAGTCGAGTTCCCTCCACCTCTGCATCCTGAAGACCCATTCGGGCTCCTGTTCTGGGGACCGTTTGACGATCTGACACCCCTGATTGTGGGATTGGACATTCAGAAGAAATGGAAATGCTATATTCCTCGGGAGACAATTTCACTTGCCTTTGATGATAATTGGACATTAATTCAATTTATCGAATACTGCGAAGACTTTATCTCTGACTCGTGAAAGAGGCTGGGATTCCAATTTCACTTTTTCCCCTGCGCCTGTTTTTCCTGCGCTGCGCGATGGGCCGATTCTGATTCGAAGACGGCTGCTTTTTCTTTTTCCATTTCTTCCTTCAGTGCGGGGGTGATTTCTCCCGAATTCAATTCAGCCTCATCGGACCCGCAGCCGGGAAGCAGACAGAATGCTGATAAGAGCAGACAACAGGACAGAAGTTTCACGGGAAGATTCCTTTGCAGTTGATTTCTTGTGAGATAAAAGTATTTGCCAGTGGAGGCCGTCAACAGCAGAGCACCCTTCGTTTCCGGAGGGGAAAGCGTCAGATGCTCTGCCAGGTCGCGACAGCGTTAGTTTGGAAGTATGTTGAATATCATGCGCGCTTAGAACTCACCGATGGGTTCCCGGTCGTCGGTCAGGCTGATACGACGCATTACTTCGCCATCGATGTTGTAGCTGATCATCCGCACTGAGCCATCCGCCAGGCAGGCGTTCATTCCGCCTGAGTGAGCCGATCCGAAGAAGGGATGCCAGTTGGTCCAGCTCACGCCCCCTTTATCGGTGACGGCGATGAGATCCGTGGGCGCGTCGGTGTCGTACAGCGGGGTTAAGCCGTATTCCACTCCCGAGCCGTTGATGCCGGCTCCATGACGAATCACGCATTCATCCCAGCCGGCGTTGTTCCAGGGTTCGTTGTCTCCACCGTCGAGACCGTGACGATCTGGGTGCAGCGCTTTTTCGGCGACCATGATGGTATTCGACGAGCCATCTTTAATATCATTGATGCGGATTTCACGAGACGTCGTTTGCACGACAACACCCCTTTTTCCGGTACTGACGGAACTGGTGATACCGCCGGAACGTTGACCGCCGTTACCGGCGTAGTCTGAACGATAATAGCCGCTGCCATAGGATGTCGGTTTACGACGGGTCGGGCAGTAGTAAGCTTTGATTCCCACGCGACCGACGAGGGGATACGTACCCACAGGATCTGCATCAGTTCCCAGTTCGTATACGTTCGACTGTTCCATGAAGGGCAGAATCTGATAACTCCAGCTCCAGCCGACACGTTCTGTCGCATTACAGCAGGCGAACGAAGCACCTGCGCCGTCGCGGGCTCCGGTCGGGAGTCGATCATATGCGTCGTGGAAGTTGTGGAATGCCAGACCGATCTGCTTGAGGTTGTTCTTGCACTGTGTACGGCGGGCGGCTTCGCGTGCCTGTTGCACGGCAGGTAGCAGCAGGGCGACCAGAATCGCGATAATCGCAATCACAACCAGTAATTCAATTAGTGTAAACCCGCGACGAATGTTTGTGGGACATTTCCGCGCACCGGTAGCCGGGCGAGAAAATGGACGTAACGTCTTCATTTCCCAATCTCCTTAATGTGAAAAGAAATAGAATGTAAAGCGGCTTTTCGAGTTTTTCGGGCGGGGTAATGCCGGTATGGGTCTTGACTGACCTTTTGGGGAACAGGGAACGGGGTCCCTTTCCTGATGTTGAGGGAATCCTAACCGCGAATTGTTAAAAGCTAGTGTGCGAATGATGAATTGTGAGTCTGATATCGACGATCAATGTTTCGCATTTAACAGACGTTCACTCAGGGCGGGATCGTTTTCTTGGGAAAGTGAAAATCCTCCCTCACGTTTTTCAGACTCTCCTGGCTGCCGCAAGGAAATCGTCTCAAATCACCGCTTGACAAAATACTAAAGGATTAGTACAAAACGGCTCGTCAATGGAATGAAACGAGGCGAAAAGGATTTTGACTCATGTATCACGGACCGATCGGCAGCAGCGTCCTCTCGCAGCGCCAGCACTTAACGTGTTCTGGTCTGTGTGGTCGCAATGTTCAAGCCAATCGCAATGTTTCCCGGCATCAGCGCCGGGCATTCACGGTTCTTGAATTGCTGGTAACGTTTGGGATCATCACGACTCTGGTGAGCCTGATCCTGCCCGCTGTTGGCTCTGCCCGCGAAGCCGCCCGGCAGTTGCAGTGCAAAAACCAGCTCAAGCAAATTGGCCTCGCTCTGCATTCTTATCACGATACGCATAGTTGTCTGCCGTCCGGCTGGCAATGGGAGGCCTCGGGAAAGTCTGCTTACGGTTGGGCCGTGACGCTACTGCCTTATTTAGAACAACGGGCTATTTACGATCAGGTGGATCGCAGTCGGCTGCTCAGTCATCCGTTCAATCTATCTTCGCGAAGCACTTCGATTGTCAACTTCCTCTGCCCGTCAGATATCATTGATCCGACATTTATGCTTTATGAAGAGAATAAACTAACTGAGACGATGACCCCGATCATCGAACTCCCCACGACAAGTTATGTGGGGGTATTCGGAACGCTCGAGGCCGACGATGGGATTCCCGCGCCAGCCGGCGATGGAACATTCCTGGAATCAAGGCCCGTCAGCTTTGTGCATCTGCAGCGTGGTTTAAGTAATACAATCATCGTCGGCGAGCGAACCATGGCAAAAGTCCCGTCAACCTGGCTGGGGGTCGACATCTCCGGCGAGGACGCCGCCTGCCGGCTGGTGGGCAGTGCGATGACGACACCAAACTGCGAACTCTGTGACGAATGTGAATTTTCCAGTCGACATCCCGGCGGCTCTCATTTCCTGTGGGCCGATGGACGTGTGCGCATCCTCTCGGAATCCCTTGATACAACAACCTACCAGCAACTGGCACGCAGGACAAATTAGTTCTGATT
>NZ_CALFPF010000527.1 GCF_937919775.1 uncultured Gimesia sp. | reverse complement strand
CTCTGTGTGAAACGTCCCGGAACAGGCATCAGTCCCATGCACTGGGATCAGGTGATCAATCAGATTGCCAAACGGGATTATTTTGAAGACGAAATCATTGAGCTATGAAAAAAACAGTCTGTCTGGTAACCGGTTCACGAGCAGAATACGGGTTACTGCGGCCTTTGATAGAAGAGATTATTTCTGAAGGATCATTTACACTTCAACTGCTTGTCACTGGTTCGCATTTATCCCCCGAGTTTGGTCTCACCTATCAGGAGATCGAAGCCGACGGGTACCGGATTGACGAGAAAGTGGAAGTGATCATGAGTTCCGATTCCCCGATTGGCATTTGCAAGTCAATGGGGCTGGGGCTGATTAGTTTTTCAGAAGCCTATGCGCGCCTGCAGCCTGACCTGCTCATTGTGTTAGGTGATCGATATGAAATCTTCAGCGCGGTTTCTGCTGCCCACATCAGCCGTATTCCGGTCGCTCATCTGCACGGAGGTGAGGTGACCGAAGGGGCCTTTGACGATGCCTTGCGGCATTCCATCACCAAAATGAGTCACTTTCATTTTACTTCTACCGAAGCCTATCGGAGACGAGTCATTCAATTAGGGGAAAACCCGGATCGTGTATTTAATGTCGGTGCGATTGGCCTGGATAATATGCTCCGCTTGAAATTGATGTCCCGGGAAGAGTTTGAAACAGCGATTGGCATGAAGTTGAATCACCGTAACCTGTTATGCACATTTCATCCCGTCACTCTGGAGAAAAATACTTCAGTGCAGCAGGTAAAGAGCCTGCTGAATGTTCTGGATCAGCAGGAGGACACCAATGTTATTTTTACCAAAACGAACGCAGATACAGATGGTCGCATCATTAATCAGTTGATCGATGAATTTACCCGAAAAGATGGGAATCGGTTTAAGTCATTTGTGAGTTTGGGTCAATTACGGTATTTGTCGGCGATGCAATATGTTGATGCCGTGATTGGGAATTCCTCAAGCGGCATTATTGAAGCCCCAGGCTTTGGGATTGGTACGGTCAATATCGGCGATCGACAGACAGGTCGAATCAAGTCGGAAACGGTTATCGACTGTGAACCAGCTGAAACCGCTATAGCTTCAGCACTTAAAACATTGTATTCTCCCGAATTCCAAAGGCTGAGGAAACAGGCAACCAACCCATATGGAGATGGTCAAACAGCGCCTCGGGTCGTCAGCATTCTCAGGGAATGTTGCAGCGGCCAGACAACTCAAAAGAAGTTTTATGATTTAGCACCGGAATCGTGAGTGCAAGGTGTGTCGGAGGATAATACAAAGTCAAGGTAGGACTTACCTTGAGAAAGAAGAGCAGGCCAGGGATGGACTCAATGGAAAAATGTCTGATTAATGAATCTGCCGATGTTCGGGAAGCGATACGCGCCATCGAAGCAGGGCAAAAGGGGATTGCAGTCATCGTGAATACGAATGGATGTCTGCAGGGAGTGGTGACCGATGGTGATATCCGACGCGGACTGCTGGCCGGAGTAAAGCTGAAAGCTTCCATCACGTCGATCATGAACCGCAAGCCAACCAAGGCCGTCTCCGGCATGTCTCAGTCGTCGATTGTCGAGTTGCTGAAACAAAGCGCACTTGAATCACTTCCCCTGGTTGATTCAAAAAATTGTGTCATCGATGTCATTCTGCTGACGGATTTAACACAAGAAACAGACACTGGGAAAGCAGACGGTTTCAGTTGTGCCTTGATTATGGCAGGTGGCGAAGGTCGCAGGTTATTACCTCTGACGGAGAATCTGCCCAAACCTCTGGTAGAAGTCGGTGGTATGCCGCTCATTGAGCGCCAGGTCCGTAGAGTTGCCAATGCGGGAGTGAGCAGGATCTATATCGCGGTCAACTACCTTGCAGGTATGATTGAATCACATCTGGGAGATGGGAGTCGGTATGGAGTTGAAATTCAATATTTACGTGAACAGCAGAAACTGGGAACAGCCGGAGCACTGTCTTTGATTAAGGACACGCTTGATGGTCCTGTGCTGTTGATGAATGGGGATGTATTTACTTCGATCGATTTTCGGTATCTGCTCGATTTTCATTCCAAGCATCAGCCGTTAATCACGGTGGCAGCCATCGATTATCATGTCGAAATTCCCTACGGTGTGATCAAAACGGCAGGGGCGTTTGCAGTATGCCTCGAAGAGAAACCATCACAGCAATTTCTATGCAATGCCGGCATCTATGCCATTTCACCTGAAGCAGTGAGTCAGGTGCCTCAGAATCAACCTTATAACATGACCGATTTAATCGAACTGGGAATTTCCCAGAAGTCAGGTGTCGCCGTATTTCCCGTTCATGAATATTGGTCGGACATCGGTACGCATGCCGAACTGGATAAAGCACGTTCGGAATTAAAAATCGTCAAAGAGACATTAGGGGATCTGGAAGAGTTTGATGAGAGTGCAGTGAATATCGGGTTAAATCTTCGCAGAGCTGCTTGATCAATATTAAACATCATCATTTATATTTAAGAAAAAATAGTATGTCGGAGTCATTAGCTGGTCAACAGGTGCTGGTCACCGGAGCAGATGGTTTCATTGGAAGTCATCTGGTTGAACAACTTGTACAAAGCGGAGCGCGTGTGCGGGCACTCGTTTACTATAATTCATGGAATCAGATAGGCTGGTTAAACGACGTCTCCCGTGAGGTTCTGCAATCGGTTGACATCATTCAGGGAGATATCCGTGATGCCGAACGTATTAATGGAGCTGTCACAGGCTGCGACTATGTTTTTCATTTATCCAGTCTGATTGCGATTCCGTATAGTTATGTTGCTGCACGCTCATATGTAGACACAAATGTGACAGGCGCCTTGAATGTATTACAGGCGAGTCGAAATTCGGAATGCTTAACCAGACTCGTGCATGTTTCGACTTCTGAAGTTTATGGAACTGCCCAGCGTGTGCCCATTGATGAAGATCACCCCTTAGTCGGCCAGTCCCCTTATTCGGCCAGTAAAATTGGCGCGGACAAGATGGCGGAGAGTTTTTATCTCTCTTTCGGATTGCCGGTCGTCACCGCCAGACCGTTTAATACATTTGGACCAAGGCAGACTGCTCGGGCGGTGATTCCCACTATCGCCAGCCAGTTGCAGGCAGGCTGCACTGAATTGAAATTAGGTGCCCTGACACCAACTCGCGATTTTAATTTTGCCACAGATACCGCGGCCGGAATGATTGCACTCGCATTATGCAAACAGGCTGAAGGCGAAGTTGTGAACATCGGCAGCGGCGAAGAATGGTCGATCGAAGAAACGGCAAAATTGCTGATGGAAGTGATCGGGCGGGAAGTTCCGATTATTTGTGATGAAAATCGGATACGTCCGGATAAAAGTGAAGTCAATCGTCTTCTGGCGGATACTTCCAAGATCAACCGGTTAACCGGCTGGAAAAGCCAGGTTTCATTTAAAGCAGGCCTGACGAAAACCGCAGAATGGATCGGTCAGAATATTCAGTTTTTCGATGCAGAGCGTTATACCATTTAATAAATCATTTTAGAGAAGAGCTTTTTCAAGGAATTGAAAAAAATGATGCAACTGATTGTTTGGATCAAAGCATTATTTGAGATACCTTTTGGACTTTCAGAAAGGTTTGCGACCAAATGATGGGGCGATCCGTTTCATTAGCGGTAATATTAGTAGCCATCGCGATGTTGCTGGGGCGATTGACAGGATTATTTCGTATGCTGGGGCTTGCCACAGTATTGGGCGTTTCGCATGCGAACGATCTGGCCGTTTTAGTCATTTCTGTTCCCGATGTTTTGAACGCGATGTTAATCGGTGGAGCGCTGGCGGCTGTTTTGGTACCGGAAATGCATCGCAGAAGCCAGGCTATTTCATCGCAACACGCCAGTCAGCTGATTGTGCAAACTTTTTTTGTTGTGGGTGCGATTTCCAGTGTACTTGCGATAATTTTAGCAGCCTGTTCGTCATGGTTTACTCAGATGCTCGCTTCGGGATTTACCCCTGCTCAACTGAGTGAAGCCAGTCGATTAATTATGATCGTATTATTGGCATTTCCCATTAGTGCCGTTACCGCCGTCACGGCAGCCGCGTTACAAGGCCATCACAAGCCGACAATTCCCGCGTATGGAAATTTGTTTTTCAACGTGATTCTGCTCATCGCGATATTCTTCTGGGTAACACCCGGGGACATCAGTGTCGTCGCCTGGGCAGTCGTAGCGGCTGTTTTATTTCGATTAGTGACGCAATTAATCAACTGCTACGCCATCGGCGTGTTTCGTGGTGGATTTCAATCGTTAACGCGATTTTCGGCTTTGAATCGGGAATTGCTGCTGAAATATTTTCAAGCCCTGACTGCGATTGGAGTTGTTGTCGCATTCCCGGTAGTATCGAGGTCTTTTGCCTCAGCATTTGAGGGGGGGATCAGTCTTTTTGAATATGCGCAAAAGCTGGTTGAACTGCCACGGGGGTTATTCGGCGCCATTTTGACGATGGTGATTTTTCCGAGATTGAGCCGTATCTTCGCTGAAGGAAATGTGTCTGACGGAGCAAAATTAATCAGTCA
>NZ_CALFPF010000526.1 GCF_937919775.1 uncultured Gimesia sp. | reverse complement strand
AAATCGTGAGATCCTGACCGACGAGCAGGTGAAAGCCCGTCGCGAAGCGATGAAAGAAGCCAAAGATGCCGGCAAAAAAGGCAAAGAACTGCGCGATGCTGTCAGTGCTGCCCTGAATCTTTCTGATGATCAGGAAAAGCAAATGAAAGAAGTCACCGCAGAAACAAAGAAGTTGAATGGTGAAGTAAGAGGCAAAGTGGAAACATTTTTGACCGCTGATCAGCTTGCGAAAATCAAAAAACCAGCAAAAGCCGGTAAGAAGAAGAAAAACAGCTGATATCACCACCACAAGCTGTTTAAACGTGTGCTGAATCAGCTTGTTGACGATTAAGCCAGTTTCGCTTACCCCCGATTCAGTTCATGAATCGGGGGTATTTTTTTGGCTTAAGCGTGGTTTTGCGAAAAACACGACACTCTTTCCCAACTGCCAAAGTAAAAAAGAGTTGTTTTCGTCCCTAAACCCTGATATAAACACAGGTTGATGCTATCAGTTTATGATTCAAATTGAAAAGTTCTCATTCTGAATGAGGAGCATGGTGGATGCTGCTGCCGGAACCAGGCTACTTTAGGATACGCATATTCGTCATTACCTCGCTGATGATCTTGGGGATCGTCGGGCTTGCTGATGCAGAGGACACTCCCCGGAAAGACCGTGGAATCGAGTTTTTTGAAGCAAAAATTCGTCCCGTTCTGATTCAGCACTGCTATGAATGCCATGCCGCCGATTCGAAATCCATCCGCGGTGGATTACTACTGGATACGCGTGCCGGAACGTTAAATGGAGGTGACTCAGGAGCAGCATTGGTCCCGGGAAAACCGGCAGAAAGCCTGCTGTTGGAGTCCCTGCGGTTTGAAAGTTTTGAGATGCCTCCTTCCGGAAAACTTGCTCCGGAAATCATTGCTGACTTTGAAACCTGGATCAAAATGGGAGCCCCTGATCCGCGAAAAGGGGAAAGCAAAGTCGTCCGGGAAAATATTGACATTGAAAAAGGAAAACAGTTCTGGGCCTTTCAGCCAATTCAAAAGCAAACGCTCCCCACGGTCTCCGACCCGAATTGGAATCACTCTGGCATCGATCGCTTGATTCGTTCCGCACAGGAACAGCAAAAACTGACACCGGTCCCGGATGCCGATCGCATCACACTAATTCGTCGGCTCTATTATGACTTGACTGGTCTGCCCCCCACGCCTCAACAAATCGATCAATTCCTGAATGATCACAGTGAGAATGCCACGACGCGTGTCGTCGATCAATTGTTAGCATCCCCTCACTTTGGAGAACGCTGGGGCCGCTATTGGCTGGATGTGGCCCGTTATTCACAATCGTCCGGAGGAGGGCGGTCGCTGCTATATAATTCTGCCTGGCGATATCGCAATTACGTCATTGATGCATTCAACAAAGACAAACCTTTTGACCAGTTTATCCGGGAACAGATTGCCGGCGATTTACTCGTATCAAAAGATTATCTGCAACAGCAGGAACAACAACTCGCGACGGCGTTTCTTCTCCTGGGCCCGACAAATTATGAACAGCAGGATAAAGAACAGTTACGAATGGACGTCATTGACGAACAGATTCAGACTGTCGGTCAGGCGTTTCTCGCAATGACTCTAGGCTGTGCCCGCTGCCACGATCATAAATTTGACCCGATTCCAGCGGCTGATTATTACGCACTGGCGGGCATTTTTCGCAGTACCAAAGTTTTAACTCCCGGAAATGTCTCCGGCTGGACCAAACGTCCGCTCCCTCTCCCCCCAGAAGAACAGCAGACAAGAGACGAATTCGATCAAGTGCTGGCCAGTTTGACAACCAGACAAAAAACCAAACAAAAGCAGTTGAAAACTCTGGAGCAGGAACTAAATACCATCACGCTCGATGACTCCTCTGCGACCCTGGTCGGAGACTGGAAGCAGTCAACCTTCTATAAAGACTATATCGGCAAAGGTTATATCCATGATCAGCATGCCGCCAAAGGAAAAAAACAAGTCAAATTTACTCCGCGCCAACTCAAATCGGGACGCTACGATGTGCAACTGGCCTATAATTCGGCTGAATCGCGGGCCTCGCGTGTCCCGGTTACTATTAAAACGTCTAAAGGAGAGCATACTGTTTATGTGAACCAACGGCTCCAGCCTGACAATGGTTCATTTGCCTCTCTGGGCACGTTTGATTTTACCGGAGCCAAAGATGAGGAAGTCGTTGTTTCGAATGAAGGGACTGACGGTTATGTGATTGTCGACGCCATCCGTTTCATTTCTGCTCCGGTTGACCCCGCTCCTGAAAACCAGCAACAGACTGCCGTCACGCAATTCAAACAGACGTTGCTGAAAATTGAAGAAACGAAAGAACAGATCCAGGCACTCACGACGGCGATTGAAGAAAAAAAGAAGTCAGCGCCACCAGAAGTTCCCGAAATCATGTCGGTTTACGAGGGCGAGGAACCGGGAGATTACCACCTTCTGATCCGAGGCGACGTGCATAACCTGGGAAAAATTGTCCCCCGCGGCTTTGTCACGGTTGCACAATCTGATGCCCCTGTCACAATTCCCTCCAATGCCAGTGGGCGGCTTGAATTGGCCCAATGGATTGCCAGCCCGCAAAATCTGTTAACAGCACGCGTTTATGTCAATCGGATCTGGCATCACCTGTTCGGTTCGGGACTGGTGCGGACGGTTGATAATTTTGGTATCCGGGGTGAGACTCCCTCACATCCCGAATTACTCGATTATCTCGCTTTAAAATTGATTGAGAACAAATGGTCCACCAAATCGATGATCCGTGAAATCGTACTTTCAAAAACCTATCAGCTCTCAAGTCAGTCGACAATGAAGCAGCGAGAGACTGACCCCGACAATCGACTCTTCACGCATCAAAACCATCGACGTCTCGATGCAGAAGCGATTCGCGATACGATTCTGTTTGTCAGCGGAAATCTTGATCTGTCACAGCACGACCAGACCATCAAACCGGATACAACATCAGAGTATGGTTACCAGTTTGAGAACCAGTATCGCAGCGTGTATATTCCCGTGTTCCGAAATCGCCTGCACGATTTGCTGGCCATCTTTGATTTTCCGGACCCCAATTTATCTTTGGGACGCCGTAATACCAGCACGTTATCGACACAGGCGCTCTACCTGATGAACAACCCGTTTGTGATCGAACAGTCACAAAACATTGCCCAGCAGATGATCACTCAGTTTCCCGATAACCAATCCGCCCGCATTGATGCGTTGTTCCGCATCACACTGGGACGATTGCCTGAGCAGACTGAAAAAGCAAACGCCGCACGTTTTTTAAATCAATCGCAGGTCAAGGGAGATCCCACTCAACTCGAACTCTGGACCGCCTTCAGTCAAACCATCATCGCTTGTATTGATTTTCGATATCTTAAATAGACCTGCCATTTCATAAACCTGGAGCCTTTCCATGTTGGATGCGAATATTCCTGTTTCACGACGCAGTCTGTTGCGATCATCTGCCTGCGGCTTTGGTTCTCTGGCATTCTCTGGTCTGCTTTCCCAGGCGAGTGGAAATACTCCTAGTGTTTCCCTTAGAAATCCTCTGGCGCCGCAAGAGCCCATGTTTACGCCTCGTGCGAAACGCATTATTTTCATCTTCATGCAGGGGGGACCGAGCCACGTCGACACCTTTGACTATAAGCCACTGCTGGCAAAGAAAGATGGCGAACAACTCGAATTCAAAGATTCGCGGACCATCGCCAAAACCGGAACGTTCGGCAAAGAAAAAGTGATGCAGTCGCTCTGGAAGTTTCGCCAGTATGGTGAAAGTGGTCACTGGGTGTCCGACTTGTTTCCTGAAATTGGCCGGCAAGTCGATGACCTCTGTTTTGTTCACAGCATGCATACGACCGGCGTTGCACACGGTCCGAGCACATTGTTCCTGCACACGGGAACCACAAATCTGATCATGCCCTCAATTGGTTCCTGGATTACTTATGGACTGGGTACGGAAAACGAAAATATCCCCGGGTTCATCACGATTTCTCCTTCTGCCTCAAATGGAGGTCCCCGCAATTTTTCGAATGCGTTTCTGCCTTCTCATTTCCAGGGAACCGCGCTAGGCAGAGCAGGGCAGCCGGCAGACAAAGCGCGATTCAACAATATTAAAAATGAACAATGGTCAATCAGCAAACAACGCCAGCAGTTGAAGCTGCTGCAGTCACTGAATCAAAGCCAGCTGCAATCTCACAAAGCCGACGATGAACTGGCGGCCGTCATCAATTCATTCGAACTGGCATTCCGCATGCAGCAGCATGCTCCCGGATTAACAGATCTGTCGGGAGAATCAAAATCAACGTTTGACTTGTATGGAATCGGGCAGGAAGAAACCGATGATTTTGGAAGACAGTGCCTCCTGGCTCGTCGCATGGCCGAAGCGGGAACCCGTTATATCCAGGTTAACTACGCCGACAATGGAAACACGCCCCGTTGGGACCAGCACAGCAAAATTCAGCAACATGCAATTCACGCAAAGGCTACTGACAAACCCATAGCCGGTTTGATTCAGGACATGAAGCAGCGCGGCCTGCTGGAAGACACTCTGATCTGGTGGGGGGGAGAATTCGGTAGAAACCCCTTTAAGCAGGGTGTCGATGGCCGCGATCACAATCCCAAAGGCTTTACGCATTTTCTCTGTGGAGCGGGTGTGAAAGCCGGTTTCTCGTATGGAGCCACCGATGAGTTTGGGCATGAAGCGGTCGAAAACAAAGTTCACATGCATGACATGCACGCGACGCTACTGCACCTGCTGGGCATTGACCATGAACGCCTGACCTACCGGCATGCAGGCCGCGATTTCCGTCTCACAGACGTTGAAGGGCATGTTGTCACTGATCTGTTTGCCTGAGCGGATCGCAGTTTTTTTGAGATACCGCGTAAGTCAAAAAAACCGGTTCGCAAATGCCCCCTCAATTGCGAACCGGTCTTAATTCTAATTTGTTGCTGCTACTATCATGCATCCTTTCTAGTTATCTCAACTCTTTCTGCTGGTGAATGGAAACATGAACTCGCAACGCTAATGCCAGGTAGCACAGGCACGATGGTGACTGCAACTACTCTTAAGATCTAATTAAAATCCTTAAGAAACGGTGCAAACCAATAAAACTCCCGGTGCAGAAAACACTGCTTTGAAATTCATTTCCCGCCTCAGATTATGTGTTCCGTTAATGAGAAAAAGCGTATTGGACAGCACGTTTCTTTCTTTTTACTGAGACTTCACCACAAAACACGACAATTCTATCTTTTAATATTATTTGGCCCCCACTAGAATGCGCGCGTGAGAATAAAGCTCGTTCTATCACGTTTTTTAACGAAAAGAGCGAACGGCAAGCCACAAGGTTTCACAATGGATCTAGTTTGTGGTTTATCAGGTCAGGTAATGGGGTAAATCCCTGAATTAACTAAGACAAGC
>NZ_CALFPF010000525.1 GCF_937919775.1 uncultured Gimesia sp. | reverse complement strand
AAGAAACGCTACCTGGCCACCGTGATCATCAATTCCAGAACCTGTATCAAATCAGTGGTTATCGCCATTCCGCTCAGAACAGCAACCTGATTTCTATAGCGATTACTTGAATCAATTTGAATTGTCGGATCAATCGAAGTAGAATCAACACTATTCAATGGGATTTGAATTTCCGCTCGTACCACCCGCTCTGTCAGGAACTTCCATGCGACAATTTCATCATGTTGGCGTGATTACGGATGAACGGCAGCCAAATGAAATTTACGTCTCAGAGACGAAAGTTTATGTCACCAACCCCAATGAGCATCCTTATCAAATCGAATACCTGAGGTTCGAGCCTGACAGCCCCGTGACCGGACCTGTCCGCAACCAGCCGCATATCGCTTTTAAAGTTCCGAATCTGGAACAGGAAATCGAAGGTATGGAAATTCTACTGGGCCCGTTTCAGGCTCTGGAAAATTTAAAAGTCGTGTTTGTACTGATCGACGGCGCCGTTTTCGAATTCATGGAATTCACGGACGGTTCTGAATTTGGAGAGTTTGCATGATGAGTGGCACGGCGCGAGCGGTCGTTTTCGTCGATCATATAAACAAACCTGCAAACGGTGACTGGCGCCAGACCGCTCAGCTACTCGATGTCTCACGGTAACGAAACTGCTCTCTCCTACCAGACAATTTACCGTTAAACAGCCGCTGCCTCTTCGCAGATGGCGGCGATCATGCCTACCAGTTTTTTGCGATCAATGGGTTTCGTTATGTGATCATTACAACCGGCTTTGATGCACTTTTCGCGGTCCCCTTCCATCGCGTTCGCCGTCAGGGAAATGATGGGACCCCGGTAACCAGCTTCGCGAATTTTCCGTGTGGCTTCGTAACCATCCAGCACCGGCATCTGCATATCCATCAGAATGACATCAAACAAATCACCGGCATCCAGCGCTTTCACGGCGGCCTCGTGTGCCACTTCGCCATTTTCTGCAACGCTCACTTCCGCGCCAGCCTTCTTCAGAATAAAGGCAATCAGCTTTTGATTGTCAGGACCATCCTCGGCCAGCAGCACTTTTTTCCCTTGCAGTGTTGATTCATCAAAGGCCGGATATTCGGGCTGACCTTGCTGATGTTCCGGAGTCTCCTGTGAACTGCTCTGCTGCAGTTCCTGCAGCAGGTCAATCCCCTCCAGGCTTCCGACCCGAACAGTAGCGCTGAATCGAGAGCCCTTGTCACGTTCGCTGATCACCGAGATATCGCCACCTAACATTTCTGCCAGACGTTTGCAGATCGTCAGCCCCAGCCCTGTTCCTCCATACTTGCGTGTCGTGGAAGAATCGGCCTGAGTAAACGGACGGAACAGATTTGACATTTGAGACTCGGACATTCCGATGCCCTGGTCAATCACCGTAAATTGAATCAGTGGTTCCTCGCCGGAACTTTGCAGGAGTTCTGTTTCCAGACGAATCGTACCGACTTCCGTAAACTTGATGGCATTTCCAATCAGATTAATCAGGATCTGCCTGATGCGTGTCGGATCGGAATTGAAAAAGGCAGGCAGCGGGAACTGAAACGCGGACTCCAGTTTCAAGCCTTTGGCTTCCGCCCTGACCTGAACCAGTTCCAAGACCTCTTCCACAATTTTCTGGGGGGAACAGGCGATCGATTCGATGTCCAGTTTACCCGCCTCAATTTTCGACAGGTCGAGAATATCGTTGATCAATTCCATCAAATGCCCGCCGTTGCGTTTGATGGTGTCCAATGAATCCAAAAACAGTTCCGGCATCTGACGTGATTTTGCTTCCAGTTCCAGAATTTCGGTGTACCCCAGGATGGCTGTCATCGGAGTGCGGATTTCATGGCTCATATTCGCCAGGAAAGCGCTCTTGGATTGATTGGCGGCTTCCGCCTCTCGTCTGAGTGTTTTCTGTTCGCGGAGCAACTGCAAAGCGCGCAGTGCATTTCTGACGCGCGCCTTGATTTCCGAATCGGTGGCCGGCTTGGGAATGTAGTCGAAGGCCCCTTCATCAAAGGCCCGGGAAATCCCTTTGCCGTCATTTTGCGAGGTCACCATGATAACGGCAACCTCCTCGACTTTATAATTCGCGCGGATTTCATGCAGCACGGAAAAGCCATCCAGAACCGGCATTTCCACGTCTAATAAAACGATATCCGGTTTCAGCTCATGCACCTTCCGGCGACCGTCTTCTCCGTTAATGGCGGTATACAATTCATAACCGTCCTGAGTCAGTGCCGCCGAAAGAATCCGCCTCACGACATCCGAATCATCAACAATCAGTATCTTGGATACTTGCTTATTCATCTTATTTTTTCTGTCTGGGACTTTTTTGATTTACGACAGGCGTAAAACGAAGAGTTGGATGTTCTAAAATTAGGACAGAGAATGCCACGAAGTTCGAAGAGAACAGGTATTTGCACCGTTTTTTAAACGAAACTAAAATGTGGTGTGCCGATTACATCGCTTAAGCAAATTATTCCTCAAAGTACACTGAGGGATAACGACCACACAAAACCGCAGTGTTTTAATCTGACGTTCTGATTCGTTCAGTCGTCAGAGACCCGCAGTGCAGGGTTTTCCTGCTTGAGCGTCTCCAGCATCGCATCAGAAGCGTTGGTATTACTGAGACTCAATTCGACCAGATTCGGCGTAGACGACAGATAAGCCACCCCGACATCGGTTACTCCAGTGTGATCCAGAATCAATACTTTGAGCTGCCGCAGGCGGGCCAGTTGCTTTAAGCCCCGATCCGTAATCTGTGTACCATCCAGTTCCAGAAATTCCAGGTTGCGACACTGGGATAGAACCGTCGCACTGCGATCTGACACTTTACAATTCGATAAGCTCAAACCGACTAATCTTTCTTTAGCAGAACCCTGGCTCAGAATTTCCAGCTCTGCTTCCTGAAATTCAGAATTGGCTAAATTTAGATAAATCAGTCCCTCGATCTTTAACAAAAGGGACAGACAAGACTCCTCAATCTGACAACTTCTGAGATAAATCACCTCTAGATTGGGGAGATGGGCAATAGCAGTCGCTCGTTCCCGATCGATCAATAAACCCTCTAAATGCAATTCTTTCAGTTTGGGAAATGTTGGCAGCATGCGGAACAGTTCATCAATCTCTTCAGGATCGCTT
>NZ_CALFPF010000524.1 GCF_937919775.1 uncultured Gimesia sp. | reverse complement strand
TTTCCATCAGATCATTTTTTAAACAAAAACAAGTTTCCCAAAATCGATTTATATCTGAATCACTCCGAAGATCAAAACACTTTGACGAGTAGGCTATGCGACCAATTCTGCACCTTATGACCTTCATCTCGCTGTTATTGGTCACCTTGACTGACTGCCTTGCTGAGAATCCTGCAGCGGTGAAACCGAATATTGTTCTGGTCATTACCGATGACCAGGGATACGGGGATATTGCCGCACATGGCAATCAGATGATCAAAACACCGAACCTGGATCAGCTGTATCAAAAAAGTCTGCGATTAACGAACTTCCATGTTGATCCCACCTGTGCACCAACGCGGTCTGCGTTGATGACAGGCCGCTATTCAACCCGCACTGGCGTCTGGCATACTATCATGGGACGTTCCCTGATGGATACCAATGAAGTCACAATGGCAGAAGTTCTCAAGAGCAACGGATACCAGACCGGCTTGTTTGGAAAATGGCATCTGGGTGATAATTACCCGTTGCGGCCACAGGATCAGGGATTCGAAACGGTCGTTCAACATGGTGGTGGAGGTGTGGGACAAACTCCCGATGACTGGCAAAATGATTATTTTGACGATACCTATCTCCGACTGGGAAAGCCGGAAAAATTCAAGGGTTATTGCACGGACATCTGGTTTGATGAAGCGCTGAAATTTATCGACGCCAACAAGTCAAAACCCTTTTTCGCCTACATCTCTACCAATGCGCCTCACGGCCCTTATCTGGTTGATAAAAAATACAGCGAGCCTTACGCCGACAAAGGTGTCGCTGGCAATATGGCTCCCTTTTATGGCATGATTACTAACGTCGACGAAAACATGGGACGATTGCTCAGTCGCCTGAAAGAATGGAATCTGGAAGAGAATACCATTCTAATCTTCATGACAGACAATGGCACTGCAGCCGGCGTTCAACGACCGGATCAAAAAGACCTTTCCAAAAAACAGCAACGCCGTCTTTCCAAAGGCAAGCCGGTCACCATTGACATCTGGCCCGGCTTCAACGCGGGCATGCGCGGCACAAAAGGTTCTGCGTATGACGGGGGGCACCGGGTTCCCTGTTACATCTATTGGCCGGGTGGAAAACTCACCGGTGGACGAGACGTCAATCAGTTAACTGCCCATATCGATCTGCTTCCAACGCTGGCCGAGTTGTGCGGTCTCACCATTTCCAGCGAACTCAAACTGGATGGCACAAGCCTCGTTCCGATCCTGAACGGGAAAAAAGAGGCCTTGCGCAACCGCACCCTGGTTGTTCACTCGCAGCGGATCGAATCTCCTGAAAAATGGAGAAAAAGTTCTGTCATGACCGAACGCTGGAGACTGGTTGGTCAAAATGAATTGTATGATATTCTGTCGGATCCGGGACAAACCAAAAACGTCGCTGCCGAGTATGCCGGCGTGGTTAAATATCTCACCGCCGAGTATGAAAAATGGTGGAACAGTCTGACTCCCCAGTTCAGTCGTTATGTCGCGATTGGCATTGGTTCGAAGGCGGAAAACCCTTCACATCTGACCTGCCATGATTGGCATGCCCCCATTGAACAAGTACCCTGGAATCATCAATTGATCGCCAAAAACCCGATCGCAAATGGATTTTGGATCGTGGATATTGCAGAACCGGGCACCTATGAAATTACGTTACGCTGCCGCCCTGAATCGGCCTATCACCCACTGAAAAAAGGGATCGCCCGCATTCAAATCGGAGATCAGAAGCAGGAGCAAAACGTGGCAGAAGGCGATCTGTCGACGACGTTCACCATCGAGCTGCCACGCGGGCAGAAAAAACTGCAAACCTGGCTGGATGAAGGAAATGGTGTGACGCGCGGGGCATTCTTCGTCGAAATTTTCCGGAAAGAATAGTTCGAAATTATATTTCCGATTCGCCTTTTCAGTTCAAACAGAGGAAGCCTGTGCGATACCGACTCTGGCCTGAATGCGGTCTGTCTCAATCAACTGCTGCAAACGCCGTTGATTCTCTTCCAGTTGGTCACGTGAGTTTTCCGGATGCCACAAGTGAAACACGGGAGCAGCAAAACGGGCATCTTTGTGGTAGATACCGTTTCTGATCAAACGCAGTACGAGATCAGAGTCTTCCATGCCCCAGCCGGTGTAATCTTCATCAAAACCATTCACGGCCAGAAGATCATCCTTCCAGGCGGAAAGGTTGCAGGTTTTCGCCCCTTCCCATTCTTTCGCCAGACGATGGCGATACCAGCGTCCCCAAGGAATCCTGAATAATGGTGAGAGACGGTTAATCTGTTTGTGTTGCCGGGCGCGGAGCCATTGACGCCAGTTCCAGGTATGAAGCGGCGTCTTTTCCCGGAGCACTTCCTGCGAGAAGTTTTGCGAGCATAAAACCCGATTGCCCGACAGGAACCAGCCTCGTTCAGCCAGACGATGATGCTGCTGCAAAAACCAGGGCGCAGGAATACAATCTCCGTCTGTGAAAACAATGTAATCTGCTTCCGAATTCTGAATCGCCCGATTCCGAATTGCGCCCGCGCGAAAGCCCTGATCTGCGTGCCAGACATGTTTCACTGGAAAAGGAGCCTGTTCGCGAAAGACATCAATGACAGCTCGTGTTTCCTCTGTTGATCCGTCGTCGGCAATAATCAATTCGGCGGGAGGCCGCTGTTGAGCGAGATAACCGGCTAACACGACCTCCAACGCAGCAGGCCAGTTATAAGTCGTAATGATGACAGCTAATCCAGCCATGAAATAATCAGATTTCTTCCTGATGCTCGCGATTAATGACCATCAGTTTCAGATAACGATAATAGGTGCCTTCTGCATTCGAGACCGCCAGCATAAAGCCTTCCCGGCCATCCAGAAAACCCGCGCGAAAGAAATAAGTCCGGATGAACGTCCACAGTCCGTGGAAAATTGCCGTTGTCAGCCCGGCTTTCTGTTTTTCCTCGGCCATCATTTTCGCACCCGCGGAAGAGTAGGAATTCATGGTGTTAAGGATTTGCTCCAGAGTCAGCAACGATTCATGAATGATGGGCTCTTTCAATTTCCCAATTTTGCCTTCCACGAGAACTCGCTCGTGAACCAGATCGTCGCTGAATTTTGCTTTGCCCCTTCGAAAGAGTCGCACGACACGGTCGGGCCACCAGCCACTGTGTTTCATATAACGGCCACAGTAATTGGATCGGCGCGGCATTGTGTGGGCGTCGTACCGCCCCGGCACCTGGATGCAGCGTTTGATCTCGGTTTGCAGGTCATATGAAATCCGCTCGTCGGCATCAATCGAGAGGACCCAGTCTTTTGTGGCGTATTGTAAAGCGCGATTTTTCTGCGGGCCGAAACCGGGCCAATCCATTTCATAGACTTTGTCTGTATATTCTCTGCAGATCGCGACAGTCTGATCTGTGCTGCCGGAATCCAGAACAATAATTTCATCCGCCCAGACAACCGAAGCCAGACACTCCCGGATCGATGACTCTTCATTTTTTACAATGATAATTACTGATAACGACATAAAGCTGACTTTTAAAGAATATGCAACGCATAACAGGAGAGTTGGACTATTTTCAAGATTGTCAACCGCGCGCGTTCCTGTTAAAAGAGGAGACTTGATCCATTCAAATTATGATCAACGACTCTGTTTCCATCAAGATTGCCAAGAGTTTGGCAGGATTCTGCCGTCTCGAAAAGGGCAATCAACAAAAACATGAAAAGCCCCGGTGAAATTGTCCGATTCCCATTTCGAAGAAAATGCCTGCTTCAAATTATTCGATGACAGTGCCACTTATACGACAATTCGCTGTCTCAAAGAAGAAGACTTACGTTCCGTATGGCTGATCGATATTCCCGGTCGTGGTCTGACAACACTCAAGCGTTGGCCGATCACCTGGAAACTTCGCTGGAAATCACTGTTCAACCAGTCTCAACCCCAACGTCAACTGACCGGTGCCTGGAAACTATTGACCGCAGGTGTAAATACACCTCAACCTGTGACCCCCGTCTATCAATCGGATCATTATTTCCAATTGGAAATGCCTTTTATCGATGGTTCCACGGCATGGGACCTGCTGAAATCCGATACAAACTGCTCACACGCGGAACAATGTTTGATTGCGAAAGAACTCGGTAAGATCGTCCGCCGTCTGGCGAGATCGCAATTACGTCATCGCGATTTGAAACTGGAAAACGTGGTCGTCAAGCCAGCCTGCGATTCGCAGGCACAGCCCACGTTGTGGCTCATTGACCCTGTTGGCATACGCACCTGCCATTCTCCACTCTATGCCATCGTCTGTATGCTCGACCGTCTGGCAATTCAGCCGATCCATGAAAAGAAAACCCTCCCTGTCTCCCTTCAGGTCATTTGTATACGCAATGCCATTGAAACATTTTCTCGCAAACAGCGAAAAACATTCTTTCGGATGTTAAAAAAACAGCTGCAAAATTCGACTCATCAAGCTGCCGTTGAATGATTGATCTTGCCCCAATCAGCTAAAAGCAATAAAAACACAGTCTGTTTTATGCTTCCGATATCATCCCTCCGTCTTTCCATGTAAGACACTCATTCATCAGGTCTGGCATGCATCAATTCTCACAAAGTCCCTTGAATTTTAAATTCCCACTGGTTGTGGAAACATCCGGCGCGATCTGGCTCAAAAGAGCTTTGATTTTATGGGCAGTACTCTGGATTGCTGTCAGCGTGAAATTCGTTCTTCAACCTGAGAATAAATCCGTTTATCCCTGCTTTGCCGACTCCTCAATCAACTGGTGGGCCGACCGCAGTCTGTACGATAATGAAATTCAGAAAACCGGCTTTCGTTATAGCCCGACATTTGCGTTAGCTTTTACTCCCTTTGCCATCCTGCCTGCGACATTCGGCGGCATGCTGTGGTCTGCACTCAATATCGCACTGCTTGTTTATGCGCTGCGATTGCTGGTCAAAGAAATTTTTCCGGGCGACTGGTCGAAGTTCCAGGAAGCCTGCTTCCTGATACTGACACTGGCCGGTTCCGCGCGCGCCATCTGGTCGGCTCAAAGCAATTCGCTCGTTTTCGCACTGGCTGTTTTCGCTGTTGTTTCCCTTAAGAAAGAACGCTGGTGGGCCGCTGCCTTTATTCTGGCTGCTGCCGTGCATATCAAACTCTGGCCGGCCGCTTTGGCCCTGTTATTAATGGCCCGGTTTCCCCGACAACTGACAGGTCGCTTTGCTGCCGCTTGTGCTCTGTTATTCATCCCCCCTTTCTTTACGCGTCCTTTACCAGTCGTCATGCAACAGTATCAGGACTGGTATGCCTTATTAACGGGCCCCTACCGGACACTCAGACAAGCAGGCTTGCGGGATGCTTATACGCTCGCCGAACACTTTGGAACCTATGTGGATGACCGCGTTTATACACTCATGCAACTGGGAATGGCCGGACTGGCTTTATTGTGGTGTCTCAGACTGGCTAAAATAGCCACTTCCACTGAAGCCTATTTTACAGGTGTGCTCACGACCTGGGTTTGCTGGCAATTGATGGTCGGTCCCGGAACAGAAAGACTGACATTCCTGCTGGCTGCCCCGATTGCGAGTTGGGCTCTGATTGTCAGCTTGAAAGAACACTGCCACCCCCTGCTGGCATCTCTCGCCTGGCTCACGCTGATTCCATTGGGTACCGGCGGAGTCGAACGCCTGCTCCTGCCAATCGCGGTCTGGTCTCCTGCGATTTTACCTGCGGGAATCATTCCTCTCATGGCCTGGCAGATAATCTATTTTGAGAGTCGGGCCGAGCCGGGTCTGGAAAATCTGGAGATCAAATCCGGCAATTTATCGGTCCAGGATTCATCCTGGGCTGCCTGAATTGATTTTCAGGCGGCTTGTTCCCGTTGCTGCTTTAAGAGGGACACGACTGCCTGAAATACCTGATTGGCTTTAAGGTCTTTCATACAGCGATGATGTCCCAGAGGGCAAACACGTTGCTGACAGGGCCCGCAATCCAGATCAAGCTGTAAATGCTGACCACGTTCATAAAACGTTTCACTCCACAAAATGTGTGTGGGTCCAAACAGAGTCACGACCGGCACCTGAAAAGGAGCTGCAAAATGCCGGGGGCCCGAATCGGTTGTGACCAGCAATTCGGCCTGCTGAATCGCAGCTTTAGTGAGCCCTAAATGGAGTGGTTCTGCTGCCAGGGATTTGACCAATGGATGGTCGGCCTGTTTGACAATCTGCAATGCCTCTGCTTTTTCAGCCGGTCCGCAGACGACTAAAACAGACCGCTGAAGCTCTGAGGCAATTCGGTGAGCGAGCTCAGCAAAATGCTCAGTCGGCCAATGCTTGGCGGCGCCAAATGCACCACCAGGATTCAGACAAATGAGAGATCGGTTTTTGAATTCAACAGACTGTCTTTCCAGAAACGAGCTCCAGCGTTTCTGGTCGGCATCCGTTACTGCCAGTTCCGTTGAACGGGATAAAGCCGGCGAGACTTCTGATTCCGTTTTACCTTTTTCAATCAGATAAGCGGCGATCCGCAAGTATTCGTCAATCGCGGGATGGGGTTCCAGTTTGTCTTTGGCTGGAAGTGCATCAGTCAACAACCAGCCTCGTCCGTCACGATTAATGCCGACTCGCCTTGGAATTCCTGCCAGAAATGAGAGCCAGGCACTACGAAATGAATTGGGAAACAGAACTGCCAGATCGAACCGCTCGCGCCTCAGCTGCTTCACAAATTGAAAACGAGAAACGAGATTTTGCTGACCAGACAAGGAGATCTTGCGATCAACAAAATTCAGTCCGTCCAGAACGTCTGCGACATAAGGCTTCTGAAGCGTCACAATTTCTGCGTCCGTAAACTGGTGACGAATTGCCCGAAGCGCAGGTGTTGCCATTACGGCATCACCGATCCAATTTGGTAAAAAAACAGCAATTTTCATCCGGCTTTTCGTTTCGGAGGTTCAATGGGAGAATTGGGTGAAGATGCAGCAGATTCATTTTCCTGCTGATTGCTGCGGATGATTCCAAGAACTTGTGTGGTGGAAATACCAGGCGTGATTCCAAGCGCTTTGACCTGGCCTCCATAAGACTCAACCATTTCCCAACCTACAATCTCTTCTTTTTTGTACGTGCCCCCTTTCACCAGCAGATCGGGCTTCAGTGCACGGACTAACTCACAGGGTGTGGATTCATCAAAGATGACAACATAATCAATGCCTTCCAAGGCAGCCAACATGGAAGCACGATGAGCTTGTCCAAAGATGGGGCGGTCCGAACCTTTGTTTAAGGAGCGTACGCTATTGTCACTATTGACGGCCACAATCAGACAATCCCCTTCGGCGGCCGCCTGCTCCAGATAGGTCACATGCCCTACATGCATCACATCGAAACAGCCGTTTGTCAAAACCACTTTCTGCCCCAGTTTCTGACGCGCCATCACGTGTCGCTTCAGTTCTTCCAGTGGCAATACTTTTTCGCTGGTCGCACGCGAACCCATCAGCAGGTCGGCAATCATTTCCTCACGGCTGATCGAGACCACACCAATCTGTTCGACCTCCAGACCGCCGGCAACATTCGCCAGACGGGCCAGATCAACGGGATCGAATCGGGCAGCACTACCCACGCCGATCATCGCCAGCACCATATCTCCGGCACCGGTAATGTCATACACTTCTCGTTTACGCGTTGGCAGCAGCTTTGTAAAACCATCGGCCTTCGTCAAAGCAATTCCATCGCTGTCGAGTGTGACAAACACATACTCCAGATTCAGCTCGTGGCATAACTGCAGACCGGCGCGAAAGGCATCCTCTTGTGATCTCACATCAAAGCCAACTGCTCGGGACGTTTCCAATCTGTTAGGCGTGATTGCCGTTGCGCCGGAATAGATCTGATAATCCCTTCCCGGACAGGGATCAACGATGACAGGGACGCCGACCCTTCGCGCTTCTTCCAATACACGCGCCAGAACCTCGGGAGTGCAGACTCCTTTAGCATAATCGCTCACCAGAATTGCCTGGTGGTCTGAAATAACCGGCAGAATCTGATTGAGCAATGCTTCCGACGTGGGTTGATCCAGCGGAGTATTTACTTCGCGATCAACACGCAGAATCTGATGAGGGTGCCTCTGTTGTGCGCGCCCCATGAAGCGTTGTTTGACAGTGGTAGGACGGCTGGCATCATTAATCATCGCCGAACAATCGACGCCTCTCTCGATGAGCGCCTCTCGGATCACGGCGCCATCCAGGTCGCTGCCGATTACCCCCGCCATTGTTACCTCAGACTCAAGACCAATCAGCATATTGGCAACATTCGCGGCACCTCCCAGACGAACTTCCTGAGTATCTTCCCGTAACAGAATCACAGGCGCTTCCTGACTGATGCGTTCTGCATTTCCCCAGATATATCGATCCAGGATCAAATCGCCCAGGACCAGAATTTTGGGGTGCCCTAATTTTTGAATGGTATTGATTAAATGATAAGACATAAATCAGACGTTTCAGATATTGATATAAACCCAGTTCAGTTAATGCGATCTGCTATTCTCACAGGCGGCAGAATCATCATCAGAATGCAGATTTGAGTCAATGCCGATTCTGTAAAGATGGGTAACCTGAACGGTGCTGGGGCCAAATATTTCGGAATTGCCCGTTCTCAGATTAAGATACGGCAAATGCTACGTTAGCAGGGAACTCAGGAACCAGGATTGGGAACGATTATTTTCCGAACTGCAACTCCAGCAGTAGGTCTTTGACAGCCGTCATCGGAATCTGATCTCGCTCGATGGATCGAGAAGAGCTGATAAACACAGGCGATTCTGACTCTTCTTTGCCCGGCGTGGGTAATCGACCATGACTGCCTTTGACAAGCCGCGCATCCAGACTGGTCAGATCCATATAGTAGCGAAAACCCAGTTTTTTCTGGGCCAGTCTGTGGGCAATTCGTAATTTCGGAAATCGTATTTTCGGATCAACGAACAGTTCAACCGGATCATATCCCGGTTTGCGATGAATATCGACAGTCCGCGCATAGTCGGGGGCAACTCGATCATCTAACCAGAAATAATATGTAAACCAGGCCCCGGGAGCTGCTACCACCACAAGTTCTCCAGACCGCTCATGATCGATGCCAAATTCGGCTTGCTGCCTGCGATCAAGTACCATTTCAATGCCGTCTTCAACTTCGAGCGCAGATTTGACAGCAGTGATTTGAGCCGGGTTCTGGACGTAAACATGAGCAATCTGATGATCGGCAACAGCAAATGCACTCGAAGCACCACAGTCCAGAGTTTCCCAGCCCAGGGCCTCTTTCCTGACCCGCAACCACCCCCGTTCTCTTAAAATCCGATTAAGATGCACAGGCTTGGAAACATCAGTAATGGCATACTCGGAGAGCACGACGACATCAGCGCCAGCCGTTTGAGCGACTTCAATCAAGCGGCCTGCTTCCCGATCAATGTCCCGAATATCCTGATCAATGGCAAGATCACTCACTCCCAGGCGCTGCAGGTTATAATCGAGATGAGGTAGATAAACTAAGGTGAGGTTCGGTTTCTTCTCCCGAAAGACTTTGATTGAGGCATCTACAATCCAGCGCGAACTGGAGATGTCCGCGCCAGGTCCCCAGAACCGCAATAAAGGAAACACGCCTAACTCTGACTGTAATTCGTCTTTCAGACTTTCAGGTTGGCTATAAGAATCAAAGACCTTTCTGCCATCAGCCGGATAACTGGGACGCGGAGTGACAGACCAGTCTACAGGAGCATACATGTTATACCACCAGAACAATTTCGCAGTGGTGTAAGCAGGGTCTCTGAGTTTTGCCGCTTCGTAAACCTTCTCACCTTGCACGAGTTTATTTGACTGCTTCCAGAACATCACTTCAGACAGCTCACGGAAATACCAGCCATTGGCTACAACTCCATGCTCGCGAGGCATCAGCCCAGTCAGGAGTGTCGACTGGGCGGAACAGGTTACCGCAGGTAATATTGTTCCCATCGGTCTGGAAAACCCGTCATTTGCAAGACGCATTAAGTGCGGCGTCCGTTCTCCCAACATTTCATGGGTGAGCCCTACAACATTAATGACTACCAAAGGTTTGGCCATAAGAGCTCGCCATCACTGAAGGTGTTAATAATAAAGAACTTATGATATTTTCTATTTCTCAAGCTTAGTCAATACGAACCCAAAATGGAAGCAAAGCTAATCGTTACGATTGACTTACAAATGTTTTAATAATTTTGGCGGAAAGTACTGAGATAGACAGTTA
>NZ_CALFPF010000523.1 GCF_937919775.1 uncultured Gimesia sp. | reverse complement strand
CACCCGTGCCAGGCCCAATTTCCAGTACCTTCTTCGGCCCCTGATGCTGTTTCATCGGCCCCGCCATATCTGCTGCCAGAAAACGGCTGCTGGGAGCAATGGCGCCGGTGGTTTCGAAAGTCGTACGAAACTGTTTGAAAAATTCCAGATAATGTGACACGCTTGCGGTTCCTGGTAGTAAATCGAAACGACTGGGGAAATTACTTGACGCTGTTACGAAAGAGCGATTCTTCTCTCTTCCCCGATCTGTCTTGCCTGCTGGACGATATCAACGCCGACTGTCTGACTCCAGGCTGACAGCAACTGCCGACAAACGGGCCCCGGATCACCGCCCGCGACAGGATGTTCATCAAAGCGGGTAACCGGCATCAGACAATATGCGGTCGAAGACGTCAATGCTTCATCCGCATCGAGAATCTCATTTACGGAAATATCTGTTTCTTCATAGCGAAGTCCCAGCTGTTTCGCCAATCGGACCACCATCATCTGGCTGATTCCCCCGAGAATATGTTCCGGACGGGGAGATTTGATGACATCGTCTTTTACAATATAAAAATTGCCGATCGTCGTTTCCGCCACAAATCCGGCCTGATCAAACAGCAGGGCGCTGGCCTGTGGATCCTGCTGACGGACCAGTTTATCGGCTCGATACAGGTGGATTCGGCTGCGGGATTTAATACGGGGATCAAAAATGTTCGCGTTGAGCTGTAATCCTGCGGCGCGCCGTAAATGCTGCCCGGTTGTGTATTTTTGATCCCAAAGTTCAAACGCTAATGGAAATGTGTGTACGCAAACCGTCGGAGTGCGACACGTTTCGATTTCGGCGAGTCCGAGATAAGGCAGATTGTGACCTGCCGTGATGAACATCGTCAAACCCATATCATGTGCGGCTGGCAGTAAGGGCGCGTTCTGCGCCACAAGAGTTTCACAGATCTGTTTGAGTACGGATTTCTCCGGTACAGGATCAATGCAAACATACTCCAGTGCAGAAAACAGACGCTCCACATGTTTATCCAGCATAAACAAGCGGTGTGAGAAGGTACGTACCATCTCTGTAATGGAAGCCCCGTAAACAATCCCCAGATCGGTCACAGCCAGTTTTGCTTCTGAGAAAGGAATAAAGGCGCCATTGAGATACGCCAGCGGTTCGGTCATGTGTTTTTTTCGTGATCTAAATAGTTCTGACGTAAATCCGGAATGTCTCAATCCAGTCGTAACAGATCCAGCCAGTGTCCAGGTTTATGGTAACGTCTCCAAGGCTATTCCGACCGAGCATCATAACAGAGGCGACGCAATGGTTAAATGGGGCGAGATTTAGTATCCGTAATAAACAACAGGATACGAATATGCCGGAGCGGGAACCAGGTATTGTGAATTCAAGTAAGACCTTCTGCCAAATAACCGCACCTGCAGATACATGGCGTTTGAGAGCATGCGGCAGCCAAGAGGAAACGCGGAATCATCACACCTGCGATAAAGCTCCTGCCGGAATTGCAGATCACAATAGCGTCTGCTGATGCCGGGAATTTGATAACACAGATCATGCTGAGAGCAGCTTCCGCGAAAATCCGCTCCCATAAATCCCTGTGGTGTTAAAAACTGTAAGAGCGGGGCACCATCCGGACCGCAGGGATAAGCGCTCCCTTGTGCATAAGCTGAAGTTTGTCCGTTGATACCTGAGACAAAACACAACATCGTGATTACGAATGCAAACGGAACTTTCATGGGGACTCGATTCATCATCTGAAAATTAGTCAACCGGTGCCTGATTCAGGAAATGAGGGCATTCCTGCATTACAGTTCCTGATTTTCCCTACCTGGCATACGAATCGCAAGTTTCTTTTATCAACACTCTGTAATTCCCTCAACAAAAGGGCAAAACAGGGACAATTGTTGTCAAAAAAAATGAACCAGTCGTATGACTTCTGAGTCCCTGCTCGATATACTGCCAAGGAGCAAGATTGCGATAACTTGAGATATAGTAATCATTTTTTTACGATTGTCAGTGAGATCCCGGCACCGTAATGATGAACGAATTCTGTTTTAGAATTGAGAGATAAAAGGATTGGAGAATATGGCGACACCAGTAATTCAACCAGGAACCACAAAAATCGGCTGGATTGGTACAGGAGTCATGGGTTCCAGCATGGTAGGGCACCTGATAGATGCCGGTTTCTCCGCGACCGTTTATAATCGCAGTAAATCTAAAGCAGAGCCCCTGATTAAAAAAGGGGCCAGTTGGGCCGATTCTCCCAAAGCTGTTGCCGAAAAGTCGGACGTCATTTTCTCAATTGTTGGTTTTCCCGCGGATGTCAGAGAAGTCCTGTTGGGAGAGCAGGGGGCTTTGGCAGGAGCTTCAGCGGGAAAAATCCTGGTAGATATGACCACCAGCGATCCTTCTCTGGCCGTTGAAATTGCAGAGGCAGCGGCGGCCAAAGGCGTGCATGGTATTGATGCGCCCGTTTCTGGTGGAGATATCGGAGCGAAAAACGGAACGTTGTCGATTATGATCGGCGGCGACCAGCAGATCGTCGATGCTCTGAAGCCCTGCTGGGATGCGATGGGCAAGACGATTGTCTACCAGGGAGGTCCGGGGTCCGGGCAACATACGAAAATGGTCAATCAGATTCTGATCGCAACCAACATGATCGGAGTCTGTGAAGCGCTGCTGTACGGTTATAAAGCAGGATTGGATCTGCCGACGGTTCTGGAATCGGTGGGTAGTGGCGCAGCGGGAAGCTGGTCGCTCTCAAATCTCGGCCCCAGAATTATGGATAATAATTTTGACCCCGGATTTTTCGTTGAGCATTTTATCAAAGATATGGGAATTGCACTGGCGGAAGCCAAAGCGATGAATCTGAGTCTTCCCGGCCTGGCACTGGGACATCAACTCTACCTCGCGGTTCAGGCACAAGGTTATGGACGGAACGGAACTCATGCTCTGCAACTGGCGCTGGCATCATTGTCGAATGTCGATTGGGAACATCGTTCGTAATTTTTAGTGTCTGATAAACAACAAAATTGCTGAATCAGAAATGGAGCTGGTCAAACAGGGCCGGCGGATAGAATTTGTTTTAAGGTATCGAAAGCATGGTTAGTCAAAGTGACCTGTTTGCAGGTCTTTCAGTGGCAATGATCACCCCCTTCAAAAATGGGGAAATCGACGAAACAGCCCTCCGCAGTCTGGTCGATTACCATATTGAACAAGGGACGGACACCTTGTGCCCAGTGGGAACCACTGGTGAATCGCCCACCCTTTCACACGATGAACACAAACAGGTCATTTCCATCGTCTGCAAACAGGCTGCAGGTCGCATCAAAGTGATGGCGGGAACGGGATCGAACAGTACCCGCGAAGCGATTGAGCTCACCAAATACGCAGAACAAGCCGGTGTTGATGGTGCCCTGCATGTTGCCCCTTACTACAACAAACCAACCCAGGAAGGATTCTTCCAGCATTATCAGGCGATTGCCGAAGCGGTTGACATTCCGATTTGATCTACAATATTCCCGGTCGAACCGCCAAGAATATCGAGCCTGAAACCATTATCCGTCTGGCGGAAATCCCCAATATCATTGCGGTGAAGGAATCCACCGGCTCCATGGACCAGGCATCGCACATTCTTTCTGCCTGCGATCTGGCCGTACTCTCCGGTGACGACAGCCTGACGCTCCCCCTGATGGCATTAGGAGGCAAAGGGGTTGTATCCGTTGTCGGAAATATTGTTCCCGGTGATGTAAAAAGTCTGCTGAATGCCTTTAATGCCGGGGATATGAAACTGGCCCGGGAATGGCATTTCAAACTGTTCGCCCTCTGCCGAAATCTGCTGGGACTGGCGACTAATCCCATTCCCATCAAAGCAGCGATGCAGTTGCTGGGACGGGACAATGGTGAAGTCCGTCTGCCGATGACTCAGCTCGATAGCGCATCCATGAAGGTTCTGGAAAAAACTCTGCGGGATTATGGTCTGCTTTAAAAATTAAGCCAGACGACTCACTGAAGAATCTCTGACTGAAAGCGGCTGGAGAGGAACCGGTGATTCCTGGCGGATTGCGTTGTGAAAAAGATTTTCAGTCACACACTTTGCCCGTTTTTTAAGAGGTTTACTTGTGATATTTGGTTTTGGAAAATCGCGGGAAGAAGATGATGATGTCGAAGAAGAGATTGAACCAGTCTCCTTTCAAGGCGCATTAAATGGTCAACCTGCAAATCTGAAAGAAAATGCACGGCTGGTGAAAGCCGGCCTGATGCCTGCCAAAAACATCGTCACCGATGGTCTTGCTCTTCGCGCAGAATTGATGCGTTTCGAACCCAAGGGGGAGCGGTATCAGGTTGTATTTTACGTAGACGGAGTCGCTAATCCAGGCCCGAAGTTATCAAAACAGCAGGGGCTGGCCGTCGTCCAGGTCGTCAAGCTGTTATCAGGACTGAATATTCAGGAACGAAAGCGGCCTCAGTCGGGAGGCATTCTGGCTGAATTAGAAGGGGTCTCCTATCAGTTGAGAGTTTCAACAGCTCCCGCTGAGGGGGGAGAACGTCTTTCGATTAAAGCCATCAACGTCAAGTATCCACTGGACCGTGCTGACGACATCGGCATCACCGAGGAAAATAAAGAACGTATTCGGGAAATGAGCAAAGGCCGACATGGGTTGATCCTTATCAGCGGTCCACCGAGCTCAGGAACAACGACGACAACTTTTGGTGTCGTCCGTTCCGTGGATGCGTATCAATATACCATCTTTGCTCTGGCTGAACCGGAGCATCGTGAATTAAGTCACATCGCGACCCTTGATAAAAAAGCAGGGGATACGTTTGACGATGAGTTAAGACGAATCATTCGCATGGAAGCAGATATCATCTATTTGAATCCGGTTACCGATGAAGAGTACGTCCGCAGTATATTGAACGTCGCAGATGAAATTTCGATGATCGCCGAAATTTCAGCTAAGGATTCCGTTTCCGGTCTGATCAAGTTCTGTAAATTAGCCGGGAGTGTAGAAAAAGGTGTCGGTGCGCTGCGGTGCGTGATCGGCCATAAATTGATTCGAACGCTCTGTGATCAGTGTAAGGAAGCATTCCGCCCGAATCCGAAACTGATCGAAAAAATGGGGCTGCCCAAATCCACCAAAATGCTCTATCGCCCCCCCCGACAAACCGTTGACGAAGAGGGGAACGAAATTGAACCGTGTGAAAAATGCGACGGCCTGGGTTACTACGGCAGAACGTTGATGATGGAAATCATCGAGATGACCGACGAGATGAAACAATTGATCATCAGTGGTGCGGAGCCGGGAAAAATCAAGGCGTTCGCAAAAAAAGAGGGAATGCCGACCTTCCAGAAAGACGGTATTCGTTTAGTGGCGGAAGGTAAAGTCTCGCTGGATGAGTTACAAAAGGTGTTCAAATCACCCTGAGCTGCCATATCTATGCCCTGCAGATTTTCTTTATACAAAATATTGTCCGATTAGGCAGATATATCGAAGATTCCGGTTTTGTGTGTCGATAAACACAGTACATGGTTTGTAATTATGTGTGACCTTGCGTGTTACTTCCTCGGGAAGTGACTGGATTCAGTAAAAGGACAGACTGATCCCAAGGTGTTCCCGGCTCCTGTCTTACCCTGTTTACACGTCTTCCCAACAGGGGCCATTCGACAACTTTTCAATCCGAGGATAATCATGGTAATTCGCCAGTTCAAAAATTGGTCCTGTGCAGGAATTCTGGGTTTAGCGTTAATCGGGATAACCAGCACCGGTTGCCAATCCAGCATCGGCGGCCAGACGCTGCCTTCTGCTTATTACCTGAATGATGACGTGCAGTTCTATCCGGCCGGTCCTGAAGAACAACTTTACAACCAGCGCGAAGTCCTCGAACAATACAAATTGGAACGCAAACTCCAGGACGAACAATAGTCGCCTGAGCCGGGTGACCGATGGTTCTGATTGCTTTCAAACGAAACAGGGGGGGCTCTTTCGCATAAATCATTGCAGTTTTATTTGCTGGACAATAGAAACTGCAAGCGAAAGGAAAAAAGCCGGACTGAGAGAACGGGACTCTCGTCCGGCTTTTTTTATAGACTTAATCGCATCCAGCAAAGCTATAGCCGCCTGCGATCTCTGATTCCCGTCCGCAATACGCGAGCTAAACCCGAATACGGACCAGGAGCACACCCAGGCTGATTAAAGCTGCTTCGACATTTTCTCTGCCAGACGGGTTAACGCCGGACTGACATCGGTTGGATCCAGATGCACGTTGATCACGCTCAAGCTGTCCAAATTCGCCAGAGCGGCTTTGATCGCTTTTTCAAGATCGCCTTCCGTACTCACCTCAAAGCCCCATCCGCCACCGATCAGATCGGTAATATTATGATACTTCCAGTTGGGAATGTCATTAAACGGCCCTTCCTGCAGGAAACGTTCGGTCGTATATCCCTTGTTGTTCAAGACGATGACAATCGGGTTAAAACCCAATTTGAGTGCCGTTGAAAGCTCCAGACAGGTCATCTGAAACGCACCATCTCCGACGAGCACAATCGGTCGCAAACTTTGATTGGCCACCTGCGCACCGATGGAGGCCGGTATCGCAAATCCCATGGATGTATAATAAGCGGGGCTGAGGAATTTGGTATGCGTGCTGATCATCAAATCTATAGCCCCGAACAGGCAATCCCCCACATCCGTCACCACAACGGTTTTATCACTCAGGATCTGATTGATACTCTCAAACAAATGCTTTGTGGTCACCGGCTGTGATGGTCTGACCTTATAGTCGATCGGCTGGGGTCGGACATGATCCGGTATTTTACGCACGACTACTTTCATCTTATGATTGCCCAGCGCTTTGACAAAGTCGGAAAACACAACATCCTGAAAATGATGATAGCTGATCCTGAGTTTTTCACTGGTTGCATAAATGCATTTCCCCGGATCCAGATGCGCTGTGTAAATCCCCAGGTTAATGTCCGTCATGAACGTGCCGAGCAGTATGACGCAGTCACTTTCCTCAACAAAACGCTGTACTTCGCTGCGCCCCATTGCGCCTTCATAGACACCCAGATAAAGTGGATGGGATTCACTCACGACAGACTTGCCTAAAATTGTCGCGCACATCGGGATTTTGTGTTTTTCAGCAAACTCCAGCACTTCTTCCCGTAACCCAAAGCGATGGACTTCCACTCCGGCAATGATCACCGGTTTTTTACTTGCATGAATTAGTTCCGCCGCCTCTTCAAGCGATTCACGCAAGGCATTTTGATCGCTCACTGGCTGAGTGTCATCAGGAATATGCGGAATGATGGCTTTTTTGTGAACGCAATCCCTAGGCAGTTCCAGATAAACAGGGCGTTTGAATCTGACACAGGCCTCGAGGCAGCGGTCGATCTCATGAAAGGCAGTCATCGGATCATTCAGCAAAGCCGTTGCTACTGTGATCTTTTCAAAGACTTCACGCTGCGTATTAAAATCTTTCACACGATGATGGAGCAGGGGGTCGGTTTCCCGCTCCGCCATCCCCGGAGCACCACTGATTACGACTACGGGAGACTTTTCCGCATAAGCACCAGCGATGGAATTGCACAAACTCAAACCACCAACACAATACGTCACACAGACTGCTCCCAATCCGTTCACGCGCGCATAACCATCCGCAGCATAGCCGGCATTGTCTTCACGCGTTGTCCCAACCACACGAATGGGGCTCTCTTCAAGCATGCCATAAAACTGTAATACGAAATCGCCAGGTATACCAAATAAATCGTTGATACCATAATCCTGTAACCGCTGAATCAGATAACTTCCGATGGTATGTACTTTGCCGTTATTCTTGCCGGAAGCATGTTTGGTAACCGGCTTCGTGGCAGGATGAGGTTTGTTATCGCCTGATTTTGACTTGGAGACTGTTTTTCGAGCCGTCATCTCAGAACCTTCCTTGAAGAAATTGAAAATTACCCG
>NZ_CALFPF010000522.1 GCF_937919775.1 uncultured Gimesia sp. | reverse complement strand
GATATCGTGGAAGTCGTCCCTCTGGCGTTTATGCGCGGGCGGACACTCGATGATACATTTATCATTATGGATGAAGCTCAAAACACAACGATTACCCAGATGAAAATGTTCCTCACCCGCATGGGTACAGGTTCAAAAATTGTAGTGACTGGAGATACTTCACAAATTGACTTGCCTCCTGACGTTTCTTGTGGCATGACCGATGCCATAAATCGCTTACGAAATATTAAAGGAGTAGGAGTGGTTCAATTGCAAAATGAAGACATTGTAAGACACAGACTGGTCGGCGAAATTGTGAAAGCCTACCAAAATGACGATGGTCTGGGTCGCTAATTTTCATCCACGTTCCCCCACTCTAAACACTCACTGTTCAGGTCGTTTCCATGGCTTTTTTTGGTTCCAAAAAATCCCGAACTGCACTTGCTGCCAGTTTGCGAGATTCATCCAAATTGAGTTCGAGGCTGCGCGAACTGCTCAGCAATCGTGGAACCCTGTCGCGTCTGAGTGTTTGTCTGTTGGCAATCGTGATCTTAATGATTGCCGTCGAGAGCTGGAAAGCGCCGTTTCCCTACCGGCTCGGTATGTTTGCAGAACATGGGATACTGGCAAATGCCTCATTCAAAATTGCCAATCCCATTGAGACGGACCGGGAACGATCGCAAAAAGAATCTGAAGTCCCCTATACATTTAAACAACAGCCGGAATTGATCGAAAAACTGCCATTACTGCTCAGAGAAGATCTGTTAGCGATTGCCAAAGCCAAATCTTTAGATGATTTGAATACCGATACCAGAGCGGAACTGGGGCTGATTTCTTCCAGGCGACTCGAACAGTTTATCGACAAATTTCCGGAAGAGTCCGAACAGACTTTCGCGGAACTGAAATCCCTTGTCAGCAGCCCCGACTCCACCGACACGAAAAAAATCGATGATCTCATTGAAGATTTCAAGAAGTTGATTGCACCACTCCTGACTTATGGCATCGTGAACGAAAATGATCTGACGAAAAATCAAATACGTGCAGACGATGCAATTGCGATCCTTACAGAGAGTAACGGTACCCGGCGGATTGTGACCACATTTGACATCCGCCTGCCCAATCAACTTTCTGAAAACGGCGTCGTCGGCAGAGAGTGGAAAAATTACCCCCGGCTGGCTCCCATGTCTGCTGTGCTCTCACACTGGATCCATTTCCAGGCACCAACAACTCTGGTCTACGATTCAGTCAGAACTTTGCAAGAGCGAAAAAATGCCCGTATGCTGGTCGATGAAATCTATGATACCTTTCAACGCGGGACAATCCTGGTTGAACCGGGACAGGTCGTTGATGAAACACAGCTCGCATTACTGCGTGCCGAATACGAAGCCAAGGAAACGGTGGTTCCGTTTTATGAGCGAATCATCCGCGTCACCATTATCTTTCTGATGCTCATCATACTCGCCGTACTGAATGGCTATCACTTACTGCATAATAAAAAAGCAGTCGCCAGAACCGTCAGCCGTTTAAGTATCTATTTAAGCGTGATCGTCCTGACCATCTTCCTGGGGCGTTTACTTTCTTACGATCCGTGGCGTGCTGAGGTACTACCACTCATCGTGACCGTGATGGTTTTCGCCATCGTTTATGATCAAATGATGGCCATTCTGACCGCATTATCGCTTTCTCTGGTTCTCTGTCTCTCCACGGGGGGATCGCTGGGGCATTTTGTGGTTTTAATGAGCGTTTCTGCCATCGCAGTCATTTCTCTCGCCACCGTCTCTTCGCGATCCACGCTGATCAAGCTCGGATTTGGGATGGGGCTGACTTATTTCCTGGTCTACTGGGGAATCAATCTGATCAACAATCAGGAACTCTCAAACGGGCTGTTTGATCAACATGTTTTGTGGGAAAGCCTGCAGGGAGCGGGGTGGTGTCTTGCTGCAGGATATCTTGTAGCCGGCAGCCTGCCGTTTATTGAATCCCTGTTCGGGGTCGTGACTGACATCAGCTTGTTAGAAATGAGTGATGTTTCACATGCGCTGCTCCAGGAACTGGTTCGTCGCGCACCGGGAACCTATAACCATTCCATCTCGATGGCGACAATCGGAGAAGCAGCAGCAGATAAAATCGGCGCGAACGGGCTTTTAGTGCGTGTCGCCGCTTATTACCACGACATTGGTAAAATGCTCAAACCGCAATACTTCATTGAAAATATGGTTGTTGGCAGTGAAAGCCTGCACGACAATCTGGCACCGGCAATGAGCACGTTGATTATCATCGGACACGTCAAAGATGGCGTTGATCTGGCACGTCAGCATAATCTGCCACAACCTTTGATTGACTTTATCGAACAACATCACGGCACGACGCTGGTAGAGTATTTCTTCCGGGAAGCCGAAAAGCAGGCAGACCTCAGTCCGGACCACAAAACCGATGCAGAAGAATCCTCGTTCCGCTATCCGGGACCAAAACCGCAAACCAGAGAAGCGGGCGTGATGATGCTGGCCGACGCCGTCGAAAGTGCCAGCCGCACCCTCAGTGATCCCACACCGAAACGAATCAAATCTCTGGTGCATTCACTGGTCATGAAACGTCTTCTCGACGGTCAGTTTAATGAATGCTCATTAACACTTAGTGAAATTAATATTGTTGAAGATTCTCTGGTAAAATCCCTCATTGGAATCTATCACGGTCGTATCAAATATCCGGAAGAGCGCTCTGCATAACCTCCAGTAGATTACCTGAATGAACATCACAGACCAGTTCCAAATCAAAATTCAAAACTCGCAGCATCACTTAGCGATTGATGAAGCTCTGCTTCAGGAAACCGCCTGTTTCGTGCTTCAGTCAGAAAAAGTGGCGCAAGCCGACATTAGTCTGGCAATCATCGACAACGCTGCGATCCGTGAGTTAAATCAACAATATCTTGAACATGATTATGATACAGATGTCCTGAGTTTTCTGCTGGAGTGTCAGTTAGACACCGAGAAGCAAGACCCTGATCTGCGAGGGGCAGGCAAGACCATCGAAGGTGAGATCATAGTTTCAGCGGAAATGGCCGTCTCAATGTCGGAAAGTTACCAATGGTCAGCCGCGAATGAACTGCTGCTTTATGTGATACATGGCTTGTTACATCTGTGTGGTTACGATGACTTAACAGAAGAAGAAATCCAGCTTATGCGGATAAGAGAACAACAGATTTTTGACCAACGGGGGCTGACAATTCCTCGACGAGAAGAGTGAGAAATCCACCAGAATTATTACTTTTATCTGATTCAAGTATTCGTCCATTTTGGTTAAACTATTGCCTGGTTCGGGCAGTTTAACCGACTCGATTTCATTTCTTACCACTTGGCTATTTGCAGTATTTATGGTCCCGCTGATTTTTACTGTTTTAATTGTGTTCACCCTGCTTTCAGGTTTATTAGGGTATTCTTTACGAGATTTTTCGCGAAGTCGACTGGAAACACTCTGTAATGAAGCGGGCGTACCGAATCGATTCAGCGAAATACTGAGATCGCACCCGACAATTCTGCTGGCCGCCGACTTTTGCTATCTTTCCGGTGTGATTCTCATTTCTGTCGTGCTCATCAGACACGTGATAGAAATCCCCGATGAATTTAGTTCGTTTGTAACGACAGCTCAATTTACCATCGAAATGATTCTGACATTATTCGTGGGCATCTTGATCCTGATGACCGTTCCCTGGACGCTCTCCCGGATTGCCGGGGAACGCTTTCTGCAAATATCCTGGCCGGTGTTTCGCTGGTTACCGGTGCTGCTCACACCCGTGACCTGGATTTCCTGGAAAATCGATGAGTTCTCACATCGACTCGCCGGTAAAGAAGAAAATAAAAATGGACGGGAAGCAAATATCAGTGAAGAAATACTTTCTGTGCTTGAAGAAGGGGCTCGTGGAGGAATTCTGGAATCCGAAGCCGGTAAAATGATCCAACGCGTGATGGAACTACGGGACGAAGACGTGGCTGCCATCATGACGCAGCGAATGGATATTGAATACATCTCTGTCAATGCGACTGTTGACGAAGCTCTGTTGAAGTTTATTGATGTAGGTCACTCACGCATCCCGGTCATTGGAGATTCAACAGACGATATTGTGGGGATTCTTTATGCACGAGAATTACTCAAACACTTCGCTAAGGACAATCAGAATTCCGGTTCCTCAGAAAAACTGACGATTCAGAATCTGATGTTTACCCCATTCTACATTCCGGAAACTACGGGCATCGATTCATTGCTGGAGACCATGCAGAAAGAGCATGTCCATATGGCAATCGTCATTGATGAATATGGAGGCGTCGCAGGTCTGGTCACGATGGAAGACGTACTGGAAGAAATTGTCGGCGATATTGTCGATGAGTTTGATGAAGAAGAAGAGCAGATGATCTTTGAGCTGAGCAAGGATGTCATCGAAGTGGATGCCCGAGTTCATATTGACGACTTAAATGAACAGTTTAACTATGATCTGCCTGAAGAAAAAGATTTCGATACGATTGGCGGATTTGTGATCACGCAAATCGGCAAAATCCCGCAAGTTGGCGAGACTCTCACCTGGCAGCAACTGCGTATCGATGTTCTTGAATCCGATGAGCGAAAAATCAGCAAGCTTCGCATCGAAGTAGATCGCTCTCTCGCAGAAGAATTCGACGCAGACGCTTAACGCCATCCCCCTGTTTCACCAGCGTTCAACGGGGCCGCCGGGAACCGGAATATGCATGTCAGGTAGAACACCGCTCCGGGAACCGGACATCGGTCCCTGGGCAGCGATCGCTTTGACTGCTTCATCGAAGTCGTTCAAATTCTGGGCACATTGAAATTGATGCCGTAATGCAGGTGACACCCGCATCGATTTCAAATACCAGTGCCCCATTTTTCGAAACATGGAAATGGCCCGCTGCTCCGTCGTCATCTCCAGCAGATAACGAAATTGTCGTAATAATAACTGCAGACGATCATCGAAATTTCCCGGAGGGTCACAGCTTCCGGTCTGCTCCCATTGCACCAGTTGACGAAAGATCCAAGGATTCGCCAGCGCACCGCGTCCAATGGAAACTCCCGCACAACCTGTGATTCTCAGCATATAATCTGCGTCGGCAATATTCGTCACATCGCCGTTCCCGATCACAGGGATGGATTGGACGGCTTCTACAACCTGCCGAATCCCCTCATGATTCACAGTGCCACGAAATCCCTGCTCACGTGTTCTGCCATGAATGGCAACGGCCACGACTCCCACTTGTTCAAACTCCCGGGCAAAGAAGGGGGCTGTCAAATTTTGATCATCCCAGCCGAGTCGCATTTTGACGGTGACAGGTATCTTGACTGCTTCTACGACCGACTTTACCAGTGAGACAGTATTATCGGGACGGCACATCATACTGGCCCCGGCGCCCCCTTTGACAATCCGATTGACTGGACACCCCATGTTGATATCAATCGAATCGACGCCTCGTTCTTCCAGTAATTTCGCAGCTTCGCTCATCAGACCTGGATCATTACCAAAGATTTGCACGGCAAAGGGGGAATCCTCGGGACAGGTTTGAATCAACTGAAGTGTTTTCGGACTCCCTTCCAGTAATCCACGCGCATTGACCAGATCCGTCGTCGCTAAACCCACCCCTCCGATTTCGCGCACAATCCTGCGAAAGGGTAAATTCGTATACCCCGCTAATGGCGACAACAGAAAACGAGATGCCAACTGCAGAGAACCATAGCAGACAGGAGGCCGGGGATCTGGTGGAGCAGGGAGTTGAGAATTCATCGGAGCTTTAATCGTGAAAAGGCCTGACTTCAGGCACACAATACAAAAAAACAGTCAACAGTATGCTTGATAATAGTGACATTTCACAACATCTCGTACAAG
>NZ_CALFPF010000521.1 GCF_937919775.1 uncultured Gimesia sp. | reverse complement strand
CGCTCTAATGTATTTTAATTCAGTAGGAAAGTGTTCGTTTCGACCAAAATTTGTGCGATATCAAAGTTGATGATTCCAAAATGAAACATACAATTTCTACTGGCATATACCTTTGAAAAGCGGGGCGGTCAAACTTTTGGCTCTGCGCAAGGGGAGGGTTTTTGCTTAAAAAAAAGTTTCAGGTGACTGGGCCGGAAAATAGCGGTTGTAGTGATAAAAAGCCCGCTGTTTTTTCGGTGTATCTGGTGAAATTCAGACAAAAATGCTCATGAACTGCCTCTCTGGAGGTGAGCCCTATGATATCAGCAGTCGGGATGTCTATAATGGGAAAGGCCCTTTTTGTTCAAAGATGCAGGTCGATTACCTTTCAATTTCAGGCTTACCTACCACTAAAACGGTACCGATTTTATGGCTCGCTGGCTGAATATTCCGTCGAAAAAAAAACGCCGCGAAGAGGATATTCCCGAGCCTTATGAAATTGTCTGCGTTTGCGGTGTGAGCCTGTCAGGTTACCGGCGAAAGACTCCCTATCGCCATGCCTGTCAACAATGTGAAGAAACGTACTTCATTCTTCCCCGCAACAGTTATCCCGCGCCCAAACCCCGCAAAAAGAAAAAACAACTTCCGACACAGCAGCAGATTTCGGAATACATTCTGAATTCTCCTCTGGTGGCGCGGCTGCGGGAAAGACTTGAACAGAAGCAAGCGGCCCGGCAACCCCAGGCAGCGCAAACACCGGTGGCGGCAAAACCAAAAATTTCCCCGTTCGAACTGCCTCCGCCGCGCACCAGACTGATCACTCCTTTCCGGGGAATTCTGGCAGGCATTGTGCTGATTATTGGTCTCACGGGCTACGGGATCATTCACAGTCGCAATTTGGATCAGGCAACGGAAATGCTCAAAACTGCGACTGAGGCCGGCGAAACACTTTTAAAGCAAGGCGATTTGCCAGGCGCCAATGCCGCCTACCTGGACGCGTTCCAGGCCCTCGATACACTGGGACGCAAAGATCAGGGGGCCAACGAAATACGTCAGACCTCCCGCGAGCTGCAGGCCATCACCTCGCAGGCCGTTTCGCCTCTGTTTGAAATCGCCGATGAAGCGATTGCGCATATCAAGCAAAGTGATCTCAAAAGCTGGCAATCGCTGTTCGATGTCCGATACGCGGGAACCTGGATGATTTTTGAAGCCACGCTGATTCCGCTTTCAGTAGATGCCGAAACAGAAACGCCCCGTTTTCGCCTCAATTTACCAGTCCTGCTGGATGAATATACGCTCTACCTGGAACTCTCTTCGCCAAACTTCCTTGAGTATCTGGAACAGCATCCCGGACAGCCTCTCATTTTTGCTGCCCAGATCGCAGGCTTTGATCAGGATGCCGGCCAGCCCGATGCCGGTATTATTCTGCTGAATGGCGAAACCGCATTCTTGTGGTCGCATCTGAAACTGTATGAACAGTTGGGAATTCAATTCGATGAATTTCATGACCGCAATCAAATTCAAACAATTCTCAATCAGCAAACCCGGTATCTGGGGCTGTCGAAATGAAAAAACAGACTCTGAATCGAATATTAATACTCTGGCTGCTGACTCTGATGGTATGTCAGAATGCCGTTTTTTCCGCTGATCGAAGTATTCAGTATTTTGTCAGCCAGCGCGAGCAATGGAAAAAATTGATTGGTGTTTCGCAGACGTTAGAGGGACGGATCTCGACTTTCAGTTCCAAGTCGCTCCGCTTTCGAAATTGCCCCATCCCGTTTTATTTTGTGGGTGACATCCCCAAGCTGGATACCAGTTTTAAAAATGTGGAAGTCACGGGTGCACTGGCCCGTGAAAACGGTCGTGTGGTGTTTAACGTCAAATTACTGAAAAAAATGCCAACCGATATCGAGCATTTCGTGACAGAAGAATCGAAAATTGACCGTGCCAGGCCGCGAGACTGGTATTCCCTTGCGGACTGGGCCAAGCAGCGGGCCGATTTTTACGAGGATGAAGAACTGACACAGAAAGCGCTGTCCGCGTATAAAAGCGGTATCGACGCCGACTACCGACAACTGCTGGTCAAACAGCCCGAGTCGCTTCTGAAGCTGGCCGATCGCGCGCAGCAATATGAACTCGATCCGCTGTTGTACGATGCGCTCCGACATGAGGCACTCGTACTGGAATGGCAATCATTACTGAAGCAGAAGGACCCGGATCAGGGACCCTTGCTCAATCAGATTCTTAAATATTTCCCGACCGCCAAAACACCTCAAAAGGCAGATGTCCCGGAAGAGCGCAAACAGTATCTGGAGAATCAGACCGAGGTTTTTCAGCAAGCCGATCAACCGAAACGACAACGGCTCGTACGCTGGTTCTATGCGCAGTTGCTGCTGGACGACATTCTCAAAAAGCTGGGAACAGGAGGGAGCAACGGTTTTGAAATTGCCGCGCTCATTACAAAACAGCTGCCGGAACGAACCGAACTGGTGACGCAATATCAGAATATGCAACTGGACTTTGATTTCAAACGGATCGATGAACTGCCTCGCCAGTATGTATTGGATCTTTCGCAGGAATATCAGAAGCGGGGAAACCAGGACAAAGCCAGGCAAACGCTGGCCAACTGGCTGGGGGGGCGTCAGAAAAAACTGGAAGCCAACGACGCGGACGGCCGTGTTGCTCTGGCCCGCGATCTGCTGGAACTGACCGAAGACAAAGACGCCGCAGCGAAACTGTTGCTGCAGGCCTGGGACTTGAATCCCAAATCGGCAGAAGCGGCCACCTTACTCGGGCGAATGGGTTTCATGCTGCAGCAGGAAAAATGGCTCAATCCGGAAGAGGTCAAAGAGTTCCGCGACGATCCGATTCGCAAGGCCATTCGCAACGGCACGGTCATCGCGGGCATGAACCGGGATCAGGTCAAAAAAGCATTGGGCGCACCGACTCAGATTGGTCGCAGTTTTTCCGGAGGAGAAATCAACGAATTGTGGATTTACGGCGAAGCGAGCAATCAGAGTCTCATCATTCAACTGGCCCGCAAGCAACGCGCACAGGAATTCAAGGTAGTCCGTATCAAAAACGCACAAGCCACTCCGTCCCCCATCAAAGAAGATGCAGAGACGGTGGAATGAGCCGTTCGGGACTGGTTTATCAATGTTCCCGTGATGCGCCTCTAAATGAAATTCAGCTCATATTCAGGGGTTTGGCTCGATCAACATTGTAAGAAATCCGGTCAGTCAGTATGGTTTAGCTGCGCGTGTCCTGGCTGTTGAAATCAATGTCTGCGTTCCCGCTGATGTGAGCCGCCTGGTTCACGAACCTGGCGAATGTTTCTGCAAAGCGATGCTTTTCTGTGAAGAACATCGATGCGCAGAAGTTTGATTTCAAAATCGGAATCACGGCACAATTGATGCCCCCTCTACAAGGACTGTACCGTGGTGAAGGAAATGGAATTGACGCCGACTGAAAAACTGCCCCCTTTGTATCATGATCCCTCTTTCTGGGGCATGACGATCACACAATTCTGGGGGGCCTTCAATGATAACCTTTATAAGCAGCTTGTGCTCCTGTTCTGCGCGCAGCAGGCCCTGCAGACTCAAAGCAGCGACAAACAGGCGATCGCGCTGGCGGTGTTTGCGCTGCCGTTCGTTTTCTTTTCCGGCCTGGGGGGCTGGTATGCAGACCGCCACACCAAACGTACGATTGTCATTGCCTGCAAGGTCGCGGAAATCGTGATTGCGCTCTTAGCGATGGCTGCTTTTTTCACCGGCGCTTTATTGCCGCTGCTCATTGTACTTGGACTGCTCAGCACACAAAGTGCCATGTTCGGGCCGGCGAAATATGGCATTCTGCCCGAGATGCTCCGCAATGATGATTTACCGCAGGCCAACGGCATCATTCAAATGACAACGTTTGTTGCGATTATTTTCGGCATGGCGTCGGCCGGTTTCGTGAAACAGGCGTTTCCGGATCAACTCTGGAAAACCAGCTATTTCTGTATCGGGATTGCGGTCATCGGCACGATCGCTTCCTTCTGGGTTCGCAGAACGCCTGTCGCACAGCCCGGTCTCCCTTTTCGCTGGTCGACGCTGGGGATTAATTCTGAAACGAGAACCCTGCTGCTGCAGGATCGCAGACTGTTATCGGTCCTGCTGATATCTTCAGTCTTCTGGTTTGTGGGGGGAATTATTCAACCACTCGTGAATATCTTCGGGATTGGTCAACTGCACTTAAGCGAAAGCCGCACCAGTCTGATGGCGGCCTGTATGGGGGTCGGCATTTCAGTGGGCTGCATCATGGCCGGCCGTGTTTCACACAAACGCGTGAATTTCAAATTGGTCACCATCGGCGCCTGGGGCATTGTTTTTTGCCTGATTATTATGTCGGGCATTGGCTGGTGGGGACCTGGTGACGGTCTGGACAGTCTGAAAGACGCAGATACCTCGTTATGGGATGCTTTCATCCCCCAGAGTCCGGCCGAGTGGATGGCCCGTTCGGTCCTGACGCTCGTGGGATTTTTCGCCGGGCTGTTTGTGGTGCCGCTGCAGGTCGAACTGCAGACCCGACCTCCCAAATCACAAAAGGGGCGCATGATTGGGACGATGAATCTGATTAACTGGATCGGCATCGTGCTGTCGGCCCTGTTCTTTCAAATTTTTACTCTCGCCTGTACGAGTCTCAATTGGCCCATGAGCCACGTTTTTCTGGGACTGGCGCTGGTCATGCTGCCCATCGCGCTGTTTTATCACCCCCAAGATGAAGTTTTGTCACACGAGGCTCCCTAAACTTCCGAACTTTTGCTTGACCATTGGCTTAGATCAAGCAGAATAAAGATAGCGTAAGTAAATCCGTGGAATCGATCTTCCGAACAGAGCTGTCATGACCCGACAATTTGAATTCAATCCTGCAAACGTCAGTACGATTCTGGAGGAAACCTGGCTGCACCTGAAATCGGCTGCTGAGACAGAGACGCATCCCTGGCGGCTGGGAAATCTGGCTACGGTTTCAGAAGGACGGCCGCGCGTGCGCACGGTGATTCTGCGGGACGTGCAGACGGATGAGCGGGAACTCATCTGTTATACCGATCAGCGGTCCGATAAAATCAGCGAACTGAAGGACTCCCCCTGGATGGAATGGGTGAGCTACGACCCGATTACGCGGGTCCAGATCCGTCTGAGAGGCAGCGCGACAGTTCACATCAATGATGAGTGCGCCAAACAACACTGGTGGGACAGCAGCCCCGAACACCGCCGCGGCTATATCACTGTTTCCCCGCCGGGAACAATGGCGGAGAGCGCTGTTCCCAATCTGCCCGACTACCTGTTTGACCGGCTGCCTAACGATGAAGAAGCACAAATGGGTTTTGAAAACTTTGCAGTGATCGTGTGCCGCATCGAGCATCTCGACTGGCTGCAACTCCGCCGCAACGGTCATCTCGCCGCACAGTTTCTCTGGACCGACAAATGGGAAGGTCACTGGAAATACGCGTGAGAGTCTGCTCAAATAGAAGATCTGTTTTGAGTGTAACACATCTCTTTCAGGAAAAATCGTCATGTCCTGGCAACGCTGGATTTCCATCGGACTGGTTCTGGGCCTGTTGCTCCTCGCATTTGGTTTAATCATGCCGGCGGTCTTCCAGGCTCGAGAGGCAGCACGCCGCAATACTGCCAAAAATAATCTGAAACAGATTGTTCTGGCACTTCATAATTATCACGACGTTCATCGCTGCCTGCCTCCTGGTGGAACCATCCGCGAGGACAATGCCGCGATGCAGGGTTGGATCGCCATGATGATGCCGTTTCTCGATGCGAGTCCTTATTACAGCTGGCTGGATTTTAATGAGTCCTGGGAGAGTACCGCTAACCGGTATGTGTTCGACCAGAGGTTACCCGTTGTTATAATACCCGGCGTCGAACAGCATTATACCGATTCAGGATTTGGCGTGACGCAGATCATGGGAAATCCGAATCTCCTCCATCGCAACAGTGATGTGACTATTAAAGAAATGACAAATGGCACTTCATTTACCTGGCTCGCCGGCGAAGTGACCGGTGATTTTCAACCCTGGTGTTACCCGTTCAACTGGCGACCGCTGGGAACAAAACTGTGTCAGGGACCAGCCAGCTATGGTCGCCCCGAATGGGGAGGCGGGCATCTGTTATTTGCGGACGGGCATATCAAATTCTTCACGGATGCTACTTCATCTCAAATGCTGCAGCGCTACGACGCGGCACCCCCCGTCGCGACGAAAGCAGAGACTGCCGTTCCAAAAAAAGTTTTTCAGACAGGCAATTTTCACTGGGATCGCATCGATCTGCAGTCTGATCCCAAAGCGCGAGATGAATATTTTGCATCTGGCTT
>NZ_CALFPF010000520.1 GCF_937919775.1 uncultured Gimesia sp. | reverse complement strand
TTTTTATGGTTGAAACGATCATTCAAACGGCGGTGGTTGCTGAAACTGATCAAATTCGATATTCTCTAAACACACCTTGGCCCACTGGCTCAGGGTGTGTTTTTGTTATGGAATTCGAGTTGATTTTGAGCTTTCAAGAGAGTGAACGACGCAACCATGTCCTTTGACCCTGCCCGCAATGTAGCAAGTGCCCCCCAGGCGTTGGCCAATGATATCATCCAGCGCGTTGCCAGACTGGTCAGCGAAGCGGAAGCGGAAACCAAACCGCTGGAACTGGATCCTTATCGGAGTCAACTGTTCGAGTTGTTCGTGATGGCAAACGCCGCCGGCTTTGTCTCTGAAGAAGCGGACATTGATCTCACCGCCGACAATCTCTGTCGCGAGCTGGCAAAAGTCTGGGGACTGGCAGAAGCCACGCAACAGGCAACGGAATCACAATCAAAACTTCCTCCTGAGCAGGTCAGCAAGATGCGCATTCTCTGGTCGGTATTAAGACTCTGGATGGAATGGGATTATGCCTGGAAACGGTGGGATGAATTTCATCCCGGTGAAACCGCGTAACCAGCTTTTGCCCGAATCGCTCCCGTTTTCGCTCTTCATCTGCAATCCAGACCGACTTGACAACGCTGTGAATATTCTGCGTGCCGTTTTTTCTGTTGAAAACAAGCTTGTTTTCGCGATTGACGTCCACTTGCCGTTTCTTAAACTGCGCTACATGCGTCGCGCGCGTGGATGTCGTTTTTTATCCGTTTTTCCTCTGAATCGATTCATTAACAAGTCATTTCATGCGGGATTTTTTGAGCGCATCGCATTTCATCATCACGCCTCTCGTTCTATGATACTCGTCTCAAATGGTCCTGGAGACGCCTTATAAACCGGGACACAAGCGGGTCGTCAACTCCCTCCTCCAGTGCGCGCTGTGCACGCTTTTTGCGACATGATCAAACCGGTTCACGGCTCGTTCCCCTCGCTTCTTTGAAACACCGTTTCATAACGCATCTGGAAACATCTTAACAACAGACTTCGTTCCAGAATGCGGCGAGTCGCTGGCTGGCCTGCACGCTGGTAAAACAGGCCAGAGCCCGCTGCCGCGCCGCTGCTGACATTGTCTCGATCAGACTCCGATCACTCAAGGTCCGTTTGATGGCAGCCGCGAGAGCCACCGCATCATTCGCGGGCACCAGCAACGCCGAGACTTCATGCCGCACGATCTCACTCGTGCCGCCCACATCGGTTGCCACAATCGGCAGCCCGCTGGCAATCGCTTCCAGTAAGACCCGCCCCAAAGGTTCCTGCTTGGCCGGATGCACCAGCAGGTCGGCTTCGTTCATGAGTCCTTCAATGTTTTCCCGGTAACCCAGGCGATGCAGGCGACCCTGTAAGGCCGGCTGCGCAAAGGCGGCTGTAAGCCCCTGATCAAATTCGATGCTCTCCTGTTTCTGCGAGTGCCTTTCTCCGACAAGCAGAAAATGCGTGCTCAAATCTCCCTCATCCGCCAGCAGTTTCGCCGCCTCCGTCAGAATATCCTGCCCCTTCCGCAACCCGATCTGACCGATGGTTAAACAGAGCCTGGTATCGCAAGCCAGCCCCAGTTCCCGTTTGAGCAGTCCTGTCGCAGGACGCGGCTGAAAGCGGTCGATATCAACGCCGTTATAATAGACCGTCACTTTCTCCGGCTGCAGTCCCCGGCTGATATGAAAACTTCTCGTGGCTTCTGAGACCGCGATCAAACGCCGGTTCTGATTCAAATCCGCGTTCGCCGCCCGGCTGAGTTTGATGATATCCCGCAAGTGTCCGGAGCAGGGGACGGGTAACTGCTGCGACAGCGCACCAGTCAGACGGGACATCGAAAGACTATTCGCGTGCAGTAAATCAAAGCGGCCCGTCTGCAACGTCGGCAATAGCTGTTCCGCCACTGCTTCACGCGACAGTCGCTGCCCCTGTGCGTTGTGAAACGTAACCGGATGGCACTCCACCTGCAGCTGTGCAAGCCGCGCTTCTAAAGGACTCTCCTCCGGGCAGAACGCGACAAATTCAAATGACCGTTGATGCAGTTGAGCGAGGACAGCCAGCATGGAATGCTCGCCCCCGTTCAAAGAACCAAACTCAAATAAGAGAGCAATCCGTTTCACATTCAGTCAGCTTTAACACTTTGATCGAGTTTCGCCCGCAGCACGGCTTCTCTGGTTTTTCTCAAACCGGTTTGCGCCACTTCCAGCGCATCCTGCTGCCAGTAATCCTTATTGAATAACTCCAGCGATAACACGCCGCGAAACCCAGCCTGATGAATCATGCGGAAAATATCGGATAAAGGAGCCACGCCATCGCCGGGATAAACACGGTCTGCATCATTGATCGTTTCCCGCGGCGGATTGGCAGGATAATCGTTCACGTGAAAGACCTGAACGGCGGAACCGCTCAGTAATCCCAGGCCGGCAAAATCAGAGCCCCCTTTATAAATATGATACACGTCCGGCAGCAGACACGCTTTAGGATGACCACTTTCAATGGCGACAAACATCGATTCTCCCAGACGCGAGAGTGACTCGGAAAAACCCCAGACCTCTACCTGCGGGGTCACACCCATCTGATCGCCCAGTTCCAGCAACGCGCGATAACGTTTTGCCGCTTCAAACAGATTGAGGTCGTTTTGCTTGGTCGCTCCGGTAGGAGGGGCGGCGATGCGAATCCCGCCAATTTGACGCAGCGTGTCCATATCCCGCTTCGCCTGTTCCAGTCCCTGCTTGCGCACTTCGTCGTCGTCAACGATCCACTGCGCAAAACCGATGGCGCTCTCGACCGTCAAACCCGAATCTTCGATGCGTTTTCGCAAGTCGGCCAGCGAACCGCCGTCCTTGACATACTGGTCGATATCACGCATCCAGGGTTCAATCGCATCGTAGCCGGCTTTGGAAGTCAGATCGACCTGTTCGACGATACCCAGTTTCTGGCCGCGCACAGTACTCGTGTTAAAGCAGTAGCGGAACGGCTCGGCAGCACTGCGATTTCTGGCAGGACTGGCGGCAGCAGATGCAGTCGCGGAAAATCCGGCCGCCAGGACACTGCCCGCAGCAGCCAGCATTTCACGTCGGTTGAGATTTGTGTGCATGAAGATGATTCCGGTAGGATGAAGTCAGGTTTGTTACCCATCTAAACTACCGGAACCGGGGACCATTTTCAACCTGTTCCCATTCCGCGGTCAAAGGCATCCAGGTCCCTCTGGAACAGACTGAGCACCTTATGCAGCGTTTCCCGATTGATTTTCCAGCTCGGATTATCAACCGTATAGTGATTACAGTGGTCGACAATCAGACGATACAGAAATTTGAACAAGTGCCGTGGCACACGCAGTTGCGCGAATTGCGAGATCAATTCCTGCTCGGAAATCGAATCGTCAAACAGATCCTTGATCGAGTGATTCGCGCCATGATCTGCAGAACAGGCCCGCACGCGATCGCAGGCGACGTCATACAGCGATTCCCCCGTCCAATCCAGCGATGTCACCAGGTTTTGCTTGTCCAGCCGCGAACGTTCGTAAAATTCCTTCTCTTCCCGCTGCAGATAATACACCACGTCGGAAGGTAACAGCAGTTTGAACGCCACGCCCGGATGTTTCAATAATTTGTTGTCGAACATTGGCCAGAGCAGATCCCGCATCCGTTCGGCTGAACCATTCACCAGATGCGGCTCGTCCACGCGATCCACCAGAATGATAATGTTTGTGAAGCCCAGCTTTTTAAGAACCGTCTGAAATTTGGTCAGCAGTTCATAGCGGTCATCGCTGCGATCCCGCGAGGGGATCGGTTGCCCGGCCAGTTCCCGGCGTTCGATCCGTGAAAGAATTTTTCTCAACGCATTAGGCAGATGATCGAAGACACGCACTTCACGTGTGACCCGCCAGGCTTTCCACAGCAGCGTTGACTGGCGCCACAACCAGGGAGCCCAGCCGGCGAACATCATCAGCCAGATCCACCACTGACCGAAATCTTTCCAGGTTCCCAGGTAAAACACGAGTCCGACGGTGACCAGCGTCACCAGAAATCCCAACCCGCGTTCCCACTCGGTTTTCCAATAGCTGAATTTCAGTTTCCGCCTCAAACGATTCCAGCGTTGTACCGCAGGCATATCCAGGCTGTTGTCGTAAAACGCTGCCAGCAACAGCAGGTCCCGTTTTTCCAGATGCGATAAATTCGAAATCTGCGATTTCGAAACCGATCGGATGTTATTCTCCGCCGACTCATCCGTTTCGATCGTCTGGCCAATGAGCTGAGTCGTTCCCAATGAAAGAATGGCGTCCATGTGATCCCACAATCGCCAGTAGGACAGCAACCGTTCGGGGCGCCGTTTGCGGCCTGAATACCGTTCGCGGAAACAATCCAGAAAGGGGTTAAAATCATCGTATTCGATCACGAACACCCGGCTCTCCGGATGGAGTGCGTTATGCTTCTGCAGCTGTTCGATCATCTGCATCCGAATGGCGGTTTTCCCTGCCCCCTTTTCACCAAACACAACAGACGTGGAGGGGTTGGCGGGATTGGAAAATATTTTGTCCCAGACCGGATGATGCGTCCCGTTCAGACAGAATTCTTTGAAAACGTGATCGCTTTGTGCGTCTTCCTGCCCGAACGGATTTTCTTTAATCCCGTGATGATCTAAAAACTGTTGAACTTTCATAAAGGTCTTACTCATCAAAAGAAATGATGTAATCTCTTATTTTTAAGCGACTTAGAACACATTGCCCTGCCAGGTTCAAGCGAAAATACCCGACCTGCTGAGTGCTTGTCAAAATGAGAGGATTAGGTAGTTGTATTGTCACTCAAACATAGGTCATAGATCAGGAAAATGGTAGTCATGCGATTCAGAGTGCGTGAAATATAAACGGTTTTCCATGTCTTAAATTCGAGCCCCTCTTGCAAGATCGGTGACGTTTCACGAGAATCCACCTCAGGTTGATGACGTATCCGCCGGGAAAGCGTCCTGTTCGTGTTTGTGTTCCAAGGTTGAAAGAAAAGTTGAACTGGCTTCCTCTCATTGGTGCAATGGCATTGTTTGCCATCGGCTTGCGCCTGTCTGCCCTTTTTAGTGGTTCAGAAACAGGGTTCTACCGTGTCAGTTTTTTGCGGCTGAATATTGACGCAAACGAAGGCGACCCGATTGCAAAACGTCTGTGCTGGTTTGCGCAAAACCCCAGCTATTTTGTCGCGACCACTTTGATCGGAAATAATCTGGCCAACGATCTGGCCACGATTGCCATCTCGATGGGCGTGGCAGAAGTGTTTAGTGAATCGAGCGGTTCAGCCGAAATCATCACAACAATTTTATTCACACCGATCATTTTTATTCTGGGAGAACTTGTTCCCAAAAATCTGTATTACCGTGCGCCGACGATGTTGCTGAAACGGTATTGCCGCTGGTTTGACTTCTTTTATCGGGCGTTCTGGCTCATCAGCACGCCGCTGGTTTCGATCACACGCCTGCTGGAACGCTACTCTCCGGATCGTAACAAGCCCGCGCAGCTCGTTCTGGGGCGCCAGCGACTGGTGAAAGTTCTCGAAGAAGGACACCTGGAAGGTTTGCTCACGAACTCTCAAAAACAACTGGTGCGCGGGATGTTTAACACGGCTGCACAATCTGTCATCAAAGTGATGATTCCCCAGAGTGAAATCACAGGAGTCACACGCACGACCGACGCTGCACAAATCATGCAGCTTGCGAAACAGAATCAGCTTTCGTTTATTCCGATTCGCTCGCGAGAGAAGCAGAGTGAATGGACGGGTTACATCAAATTAGTCGATCTCATCACCTCTCCCGCACCGATTATCCCGGCCGTTTATAACATGCCACGCTTACAGTCGGATTTCAGTATGCTGGAATCGCTCTACCTGCTGAGGAATTCCGCTTCTGCCTATGGTGCTATTTATGAAAATGAGAAACAGCTGGGAATTGTCAGCCAGCTGGACCTGGTGAAAGCGCTCTGTTCGCCCACGGGCCCCTTAATGCTGAAAGCCCGCGTGTCGTAATCGCTCTGTTTTGACGGTCTTTCCTGCTGGATTGCGGGATCGGACCGACCCGCGTACAATCAACGCCCTCTGAAAATGAGACATAAATTAAGAGACCGGAATCGGATTCAGCGGGTTGAAAATGCAGGTTTTTTCTGAACTCCGCTCCCTTTCCAGTGTCTGTTCACAATAGCGTTAGTATATTATCCTGAGTCAATGTAACCGGAATCACTATGACCCAACGTCGCATTTTAGTCACCGCTGCTCTGCCTTACGCCAACGGTGACATTCACATCGGCCATCTCGTGGAATACATCCAGACTGATATCTGGGTCCGTTTCCAGAAACTGCGCGGTCAGGAATGCCGCTTCTTCTGCGCCGACGATACGCATGGCACTGCGATTATGATTCGCGCCCGCCAGGAAGGCCGTTCCGAAGAAGCGCTGATCGCCGACGTCCGTGAAAAACACATCGCCGACTTCACCGGTTTCCATATCGAGTTCGACAATTACGGCAGCACGAACAGCGAGCAGAATCGCAAGGTATGCCACGAAATCTGGTCTGCTTTGCGCGACGCCGGTCTGGTCCATGAAAAAGAAGTCACTCAGTTATTCGACGTTCAGGAAAATACGTTTCTCGCCGATCGCTTCGTCAAAGGGACCTGCCCGAAATGCAAAGCCCCCGATCAGTACGGCGATAACTGCGACAAATGCGGCAGCACTTACACACCGGCCGACCTGACCGATCCGATCAGCACACTTTCCAATACCACTCCCGAAGTCCGTACCGCCAACCATCTTTTTGTGCGTATCGAAGACCTGCATCCGTTTCTCGAAGAATGGACGCAGTCCGGCCAGCATCTGCAAACGGAAGTCGCCAACTATCTCAAAGGACATTTCCTGGGAGACCCGCTCCGCGACTGGGATATCTCACGCCCCGCACCGTATTTCGGTTTTGAAATTCCCGACAGTCCGGGCAACTTCTGGTATGTCTGGTTTGATGCGCCTATCGGTTATATCGCATCGACCCTCGAATGGTGTGAGAAAACGGGAGCAGACTTCGACCGCTGGTGGAGGAATCCTGAAACCGAAGTGCATCACTTCATCGGCAAGGACATCACTTACTTCCACACGCTGTTCTGGCCTGCCATGCTCAAAACCGCCGGCTTCAACCTGCCGGAAAGAGTTCACATTCATGGTTTCCTGACCGTAGACGGCGAAAAAATGTCCAAGTCAAAAGGGACATTCGTGAAAGCGGCCACCTATCTGAATCACCTCGATCCCGCCTGCCTGCGTTACTATTACGCTTCCAAGCTGGGGCCGCGACTGGATGACCTCGATTTGAATCTCGAGGAATTCATTCAGAAAGTAAATTCGGATCTCGTCGGCAAGGTGGTGAATCTGGCCAGCCGTTCTGCGAAATTTGTCGCAGACACCGGGTTGTCCGATTCGTATCCCGATGACGGCGGGCTGTTCGAATACGCGGCCAGTCGCAGTGAGACCATCGCAGCCGCCTATGAAGTCTGCGACTTTAACGGGGCAATGCGGGAAGTTCTCGCGCTGGCTGATCGCGCGAATAAATACTGGGACGATCAAAAACCGTGGGAACTGAAAAAAGACGAAAGCCGTCAGGCAGAACTGCAGGAGATCTGTACGATCGCACTGAATCTGTTTCGGCAGATTATCGTGTATCTGACGCCCGTACTTCCCCAATTGTCCGAACAGACGGGTGAACTGTTGAACGATCCCGTCACGAACTGGGAGCAGGCACAGACGCCGTTAACGGGAACCCTGGTTAATAAATTCCAGCACCTATTTAAACGTATTGAAGAGAAACAGGTACAAGCCATGACTGATGAAGCAAAAGCAGAAGCCGAAGCGACCGCCACGGAAGCAGCCGCCTCCGAATGGAATGACACGGGAGACGCACTCACACAGGAACCGATGTCGGCGGAATGCACGATTGATGATTTCGTGAAAGTCGACTTACGTGTGGCGCGGATTGTCGCTGCGAACTCGGTTCCCGAAGCGGACAAATTATTGCAGCTCACTTTAAGTCTGGGAGGTGAAGAGCGCCGCAATGTGTTTGCCGGCATTAAAAGCGCTTACAACCCGGAAGAACTGGTGGGACGTCTGGTGATCTGTTGTGCGAACCTCAAACCTCGCAAAATGCGATTCGGCACCAGCGAAGGTATGGTGCTGGCATCCGGTCCGGGCGGGAAAGACGTCTTTCTGCTTACCCCCGATGAAGGTGCTGTACCCGGACAACGTGTGCACTAAGTACGCCTCGGAAAATTATAACATCTCAAGCCATCAGGGTCTTCTCTGGTGGCTTGTTGCATTGTCCGCCGCCGTGTCTGAAAAACAGAGGCGTCCGCTAGCGGGTTGTCCCTCAGAACCGGATGAGCGGGTGATTCCGTAGTGTTCTTTTTTGAGTAACCCGGATCTTCGGAAGATTCCGCAGGGTTTCACAGGCCGGATTTCTTAAACAAAAAAATGGTGAGAGCCAATCATAAACAGGGGTTTTTACTTAAATTGTTAAGAGGTGACGATGTGGAATCGTTTCAATCGATTCATTCATTACAGGGCCACAGAGTAACTGATTATTCTTTTGAAATTTAATTGACTA
>NZ_CALFPF010000519.1 GCF_937919775.1 uncultured Gimesia sp. | reverse complement strand
TGAGTTTCCAATGCGTTCTTGCGACGTTTATCGACAATCGCAAGTGTGCCGCCCAGATTGTCGTTATGCTGTAACGTGCGTTTGATACTTCCCTCGTCCGGACTGACAACCACGAGATCTTCGTCGGGAATATTCAGCGATCTGAAGTAACGGTCAAGAATCGGGGCAGCGTACAAGTGATCGACGGGAGTATCAAAAAATCCCTGAATCTGTGCCGCATGCAGATCCATCGCCAAAACCCGGTCTGCTCCTGCTTCATTAATCAGATTGGCAACCAGCTTTGAAGTGATGGGCACACGTCCAGAATCTTTGCGGTCCTGCCGGGCGTATCCGAAATAGGGAATCACAGCTGTGATCCGTTCGGCACTGGCACGACGGCAGGCATCCATCATGATCAACAGTTCCATCAGGTTGTCATTGACGGGGGGCGACGTCGGTTGCACGATAAAAACGTCGCGCCCGCGAACATTCTGATTGAGTTTCAGACTGATTTCACCATCAGGAAAGTTGGATAACTCCACAGAAGCCAGACGAATGCCGAGATATTCTGCGATTTCTCCAGCTAACTTGGGATGGGCTCGTCCACTGAGCAGAGTCAGATGATCATACATTGAAAGCGATGCCTGCAGTAATGCGATACTTCAAAATGCGGGAACCTATGGCGGTCAGATCCAAACAAAACGGTCTGGCATACTTCTCTATTCACGCTTATCGAGAGAAAGAAGTCAAGTATGAGCTTTCGATTTCGCGCGAAAGTCCTCAAATGCAGACATCTGGTCAATTAATGCAGACATTGCTGAATGAAAAAGCGGGAGAAACTCTGTCGATTATTCAGCCGCCAAACGCTGCTGAATCAATCCGGCCACTTCTGCCAGCTGTTCCTGCGTGTTCACACCCATCGCTTCCTGAATATCAAACACAGCCTGAGCGAGAACAGTCTGACCTTCCTGGAGCAGAATTTCGGCACAATCAGTCAGATAATATTCTGCCTGACTGTTGTTGGGTTTCACTTTTTCCAGGGCATGAAATAATTGCCGACTGTCAAACGCAAAGCAGCCTGTATTGATCTCCTCGATGGCGGCTTCTTCAGGAGTCGCATCTTTTTGTTCCACAATTCGCAAAAAACGGCCTTCAGCATCGCGAACGATGCGGCCGAGCCCCTGGTTGGCTGTGGTGGTCGCAGTTCCCACAACGCAGGCAGCCTGGTTCGTTTTTTGAATTTCCAGCAGGCGCGCCAGTGAGCTGCCTTTGAGCAATGGGGTATCGCCGGCAAGTACCAGCACCGGGCCATCATGCGCCGCCAGATGTTCGGCACACATCATCACAGCATGACCTGTCCCTTTTTGATCGGCCTGCAAAGCAAATTCCACATCGGCATGCTGCGCGAGTGCCGCTTCGACTTCTTCGGCTTTATGCCCGACGATGACAACCAGTTTCTGACAATTTGCAGAACGAGCGGCATCCAGAACATATTCGATCATCGGACGACCCAATATCGGGTGCAGAACTTTGGGAAGTTCCGACTTCATCCTTGTGCTCTTACCGGCGGCAAGGATGACAGCTGCAGGAGGATTCACGAATGAATTTCCTTTTTCAGGGTTATGACTTTCAGGGTTATGACAGAAAGCGGGAAAGCGAGAGGATTAAAACTGAACTCCGAATCGGGCGATGAAACCATCTTTAACGTCAAAACCACCGCCGTTCTTAAAGTCCGCTTCACGCTTCATAATACCCCCTGCTTCGAGGAAAATGGACATGCAGCCGCTGTCGCCCCGCACACCAAGCAGCATCACGTAATCCTTGAATTCCACCTGATTGCGAGCGTTGACACCAGCCTGCTGGATTTGAAACGCTTCGATGTCGTACTCAAAGCTACCATACAGCCAGACGCTCTTGTCTCCCACATTACCCATGAAGCGGCTGACACGCGCCTTGGGGAACATCGCACGCACTTCCCAGAGATCATTGGGCGTCCACACAATCCCGGCATAAGGGATGACATAATCGCCCACCCGGTCCCAGTAAGCGGCCCCTGCAGCAAACATCCAGGTGTTGGAGGGACGGAAGAATAACACGGCTCGTGCGTCAAACATCCAGGCATCGGAACTTAAACTTTTCCCAAAGTCCGTTCCGATCGCAGGAGTAAACCCTAACTGAACGCTCCACAGTCCGTTTGCCGGCGTTGATAATTGGAAATCAGAAGCAAAACGAAATCCCTTGCCCGGTAACGAAATAAACTGGGGGCCATCCCAGCCTCGGTAATCCACTTCGGGTGAAAAGGCGAAAATCCAGCCGTTTTTCGTCGGCGTGGTATATGTCAAATCAATGTCTGTTTCGAAAACCCCAAAGTTACCACCGTTTGCTCCCGTCGGGGAGACGTAGGTACGTACCTTTGGCATAAAACCGAATTCGTATTTTGAGCTCCAGCCGAAACGATACGGCTGAGGTCCATTCACACTTCCCGAATAACCGGGCATCCCCTGGCCACCATAGGGATCACCGCCGCCCATACCCGGAGACAGAAAAGGGTCGTAACCCCCTTGAGGTGCGCCATACAGATTGCCTCCTCCCATATTGGGATCAAAGGCCTGCCCTTCCGGAACGGTATACGAACCGTTGGGAGGTATATTCGAGCCATACGGCGCCGTTTCTTCATAAGTCGGCGGAGGGCTTTGCCCACGAATGACTTCTTCAAAGTCCTCTGAGGGCGTGTAAATTGTAGTCACTTCAGCGGCGTTTAAGTTCAAAACGGCTGAAAAAACGATGGTAAGACAAAGAAGGGAAGCTTTCAATGTTCAACCTGCGAATATGGGATTAATCAGTTTATGAGCTGAAAAGCTCGCTCTGAAAGGGGAGTCAGCAACACAATGTAGCTCAACTCATAGTTGTTGGGGTGGCTTTGTGAGGGGATTTTCCAAATGTTGCAGATTAGGTCAACATCAATCTGGTGACTATCGACTGCAAACTTGAGGAAAAGGTTGAAATTTCTGAAATTTTATCAGAAAAAAACCGCCTGTTGAAGACTTTTCACGGCAGCTTTACAAGTAAATCAGTCCGATCTACTGAACCGCACGCATTCAAAAAGAGATCCTGAACGCAACCGCGCGTTCCCCGAAACTGCGCCACATGCGTCGCGCGCGAAGAAAATTCCTGAAAATCGCTTTCGTTAAGCAGTCAGGCGCTTTGGCGACTCGCAGGAAGTTTGTCGGATAGGGTCTCGCACCTTTCGAGGAAGGTGCGATCGGCAACCAGAAAACATTCAAAAAACCGGATGTGCTTTATTTGTGATAACCCAAACCGGTGACGACGGAATGCAATTCTTCAAACGTAATAAACCGTCGGCGGTGACGCAGTTTGTACTGGTCAATGGCCAATGCCAGTTCATTCACGTCCTGATTTTCAGAGTCGTAAGAATTACTGAACTGACGTCTCTCGCCAACGCCTTCAGGCCGCTTTTCATCCCTGTTTTGACGCCGATCCTCAAATGTGACGGCGTTTTGCCCGGTAACCTGTTTCATTAGATTGCTCCTTGATTAATTCTTTACCAAGCAAAACGTAGGTTACATTTTTTGGTAATGTGCGAATATTTGATATCTGCAACGATTATTTCTGACATTTGCTGCGGATCGTTTCCACAATTCGGATTGTGGGAATTATACTGAAAAATCAACAGAATGACGTTTGCAGGAAGAGGGAGAGGGAATTTTGGCCCGAAACAGTCCTGTCAGAAAATAGCATCGACAGTTATTTCTGTCTTCTTTGGCTTACGCCACAATTCTCGTTATATTACATGTATTCGGATCATAAGTATTCTTCCTGTCATGCTGTTGAGTTCGGGAGGGGTCTCTTTTACTTGTCTTATTTTAAGACGTTTCACGCTCAGAAATGAAAGACGGAAATTTTATGGATACAAAAGTTGCAATTTTGGGTGGTGGCGGAATGGCGACTGCCTGCGCAACATTGCTCACAGAATCTTCAAACGTTGGTGTTTCCATGTGGGTTCGCAAAGCCGAGATTGCGGAAGATCTGAGAAAGCATCGCGAAAACAGAAGACTGCTCCCCGGAGTTTCACTTGCGGAAACCATTCAAGTCACTTCCGACATTGACGAAGCAGTCGATGGTGCCGAGTTTCTCGTGGTTGCCATCCCGACTGAGTTTCTCAGAGTCGCGTTAACATCACTGGCCCCGCATCTGAAAAGCGGTACGCCCGTGATCAGCGTGATCAAAGGGATTGAAATGGAAACGTTTTTTCGTCCCAGCGAAATCATCGCCGATGTACTGGGCCCCCGCCCCGTTGTCGCGTTGGGAGGTCCCAGTCATGCGGAAGAAATCGCCCGCCGCCTGCCGGCGAGTGTCGTCGCTGCCAGCGGTGATATTCAACTTGCGAAACAAACCCAGAAACTCTTCAGCACAGATCGGTTCCGCGTTTATACAAATATCGACATCGTCGGAGTGGAATTAGCCGGCGCTTTGAAAAACGTGATTGCCATCGCCGCCGGCATCTGTGACGGAGGCAAATATGGCGATAATGCGAAGTCGGCCATCATGACCCGCGGTCTGGTGGAAATGAACCGCTTCGGTTCTGCATTAGGTGCGGAACCCTCGACCTTCTCCGGCCTGGCCGGCGTCGGCGACCTGATTACCACCTGCATGAGCCCCTTTGGCAGAAACCGAAAACTCGGGGAGCGACTGGGACAGGGAGAAACGCTGGAACAGATTCTTTCCACGATGGACGCCGTTGCAGAAGGGGTCAACACCACACGCAGTGTCTACGATCTGGCCGAGAATAAAGGGCTCGACATGCCGATTACCACCGAAATTTTCCGTGTGCTGTTCGAAGGCAAATCTCCGAATGACGCGACTCAAACACTCATGACGCGACCTCAACGCGAAGAATAATTACTTCAGGACGGTTTCTCACTGTCAAAACCCAGGCAGCTCAACATCTTAATTCACACCAATTCGGGAGTTTTTTTCCATGCGATTCTCAGGACGGTTGATTCCGGCAATGATGGTTTCCCTGCTGCTACCCACACTCGCTCAGGCAGAAACCTGGCCTCAGTTTCGAGGCGTCACGGGCAGTGGTATTTCCTCCGAGAAAAACCTGCCGGCGAAATGGTCAGAGCAAGAGGGTATTCTCTGGTCAGTCCCCCTGCCGGGACGCGCTGATTGCTCACCCGCCATCACGGCCAACAGGATCGATGTGACAACCAAAACCGATGATGGCTCGCTGTGGGTGATTTCGCTGGACCGCAAAAGTGGTCAGGAAATCCGCAAGGTCAAAGTGGGCTCCGGATCTTTATCGGCTCCCGGACCACGCAATCTCTGGGCAGACCGGCATAACGCGGCGACCCCTTCTCCCATCGCCGACGATCAGAATATCTGGGCGTTCTTCGGCACGGGGCTCCTGGTTTGTCTGGATGCCGAATCGGGGGAAATCGTCTGGAAACAGGATCTGGTGAAAGAATATGGTCCTTACGACATTACGTTCGGCATGGGTTCCACCCCCCGCTTGTGGGGAAATTTACTGATTGTGACCTGCATCACCAAAGGCCCCTCGTATGTGGTCGCCTTCGATAAGAATACGGGAAAAGAGGTCTGGAAAGTCGATCGAAAACTACCGGCTCAGAAAGATGGTGCCGACGCGTATTCCACTCCTGCCATCTATCAGAACGGCGACAATACCGAACTACTGGTTTCCGGTTCTGATCATGTGAACGCTTACGATCTGCAGACGGGAAAACAGCTCTGGATCGCCGGCGGACTGGATATTCCCAGTCCCTTTGGCCGCATCATCGCTGCGCCGATTGCAGATGCTCAAGTTGTGATTGCGACCTCTGCAAATCCCGGTGGCGGCGGGCTGGGTTATATCAAAGCCTTTGAACAGGGAAAATCCGGCGACATCACAAAATCCGGCCTGTTATGGAAGTTTGATGTTTCCACCCCGGATGCTTCCACGCCCCTCATTCTGAATGACAAACTTTTTATGGTGAGCCAGAACGGCGTCGCCACTTGTTTGAATCTGAAAAATGGAGCACCCCTCTGGAAAAAACGCATGAAAGGGCAATATTTTTCGTCACTCGTCGCCGGTGATGGAAAAGTATACTTCCTCAGCATTGAGGGACTGTGCACCGTGGTCGATGCCGGCAGCGGAGAGATTATCGCCGAGAATCAATTGCCGGGTACGTTCTATTCCACACCCGCGATCAGCGAAGGCGTGATTTATCTACGATCCTATGATCGACTCTACGCCATCAAAGGGAAATAAACGGCTGACTCAGCCCCTCAAGCTGTTAACAGAGGGGCTGTTTTCTTATGATGAAAGAGTTAACCATTAGCCGAAGGGCGTTAGCCCCGGTTCCCACCTGGCCCGTTTTTAACATCACATCTTGATGTTTTTTCTGTTACAAAGACGAATTAAGAAACACGTCCTGCGAGTTCGGAAATCGCGTGCCCGTGTGTCACAATTGGCGTCGGTCGGCCGGTAAAGTCTGGCAGAAAAGTTGTGGCGTAGTCGATACCCAGGTGCGCGTAAATCGTCGCCAGAAAATCCTGAGGCCCCACGGCCCGTTCGACGGGGCCTTCCCCTTTTCCATCGGTGGCGCCAATGATTTGACCCGTGCGAATATTGCCCCCCGCAAACAGCATGGAATTCGCGTTCGGCCAGTGATCTCGGCCCGGCTGACTGGTTCCGGCGACGCCGCTGCCGATCCCTCCGCCGGTACTGGGAGAATACGAAATCCGTGGCGTGCGGCCAAATTCCCCCGCCACGACAACCAGCACGCGTTGATCCAGGCCGCGATCATAGATATCTTCGATCAAAGCGGTGACCGCCTGATCAAAAAACGGTGCACGGTATTTCAACGCGTCAAACACATGATGATTGACGGCGTGATCGTCCCAGTTTCCGACACGACCGCACAACGGGCCCGACAGTTCGGTTGTAATAATCTCAACCCCGGCTTCCACCAGCCGACGTGCCATCAGACATTGCTGACCCCATTGATGCATTCCGTAGCGATCACGCACCGATTGCGGTTCGCGAGATAAATCGAAAGCCTCGGCTGCCTGTTTACTGGTGAGCAGATTGGTCGCCTGTGACTCAAACTGATCCATGGCCCCCATCGCCCCTTCCAGATCCAGATCGCGACGGAAATGATCCAGTTGTTTTCGCAGAGAAATGCGTTTAGTGATCCGCTGGGTCTCATCCAAATCGCTGAGTCCGATATTGGGAACTTTGAAATCCGGCTTGCTGGGGTCCCCCTGGATCTGGAACGGCCCCGCTCCCGGTCCCAGATATGTCGGACCGGCGATCTGAAAACTGTCGTAATTCGTAATTGCATTCACGCCGATATAATTCGGAAGCACATTCTCAGAATCACGTCGCAAATAATTGGCCACCGACATGAAGTCGGGTAACTTCGGCTTCTGTTTATCAATCCGGTCGGCGTCTCCTCCCAGGACCTGCAGTGAGCCGGCGGGATGTCCTCCCCCCGTATGTGTGATCGAGCGTAGAATCGTGAACTTGTCTGAAATGAGGGAGTGTCGCGGCAGAAGTTCGCTGATGAACATCCCTTCCGTCTTGGTGGCAATCGGTGAAAACGGCCCGCGGTAGTCCGAAGCGGCATCCGGTTTGGGATCATAGGTCTCTAAATGGCTCGCACCACCACGCAGCCAGACGAGAATCACTGACGTGCGCTCTTTGGATTTTTTGGGAAGATTCGGTTTCGCTCCGGCGGAGGCCGCCTGTAACTGGTACAAACCCGGCAAAGAAAGGCTGCTGAACCCACCCAGCCCGATTTTCAAAAACTCGCGCCGTGATGCAGCCTGAGCCTGTTGTTTTGTCGAGTGATACTTCATACCGTCAGCCATTCATTCTACCTGCCCGATGATTCCTACCAGGGTTAAGCGCAAACCTCGCCCCCCGCTTTATATCGGAATTATACCATGCGATACCTCCCCCTGTCTAACACATCCGGATACTTTTCCCTTTCCTGCCTGTTGATCCACATTCAGATTTTTGATTGCCAAACTCCTCGCTAGTCAGATCCCTGTCTACCAGCCACTGGCAACGAAATAAACAAAATTCCGTTATCATTCATCGGCTGGGTGCTTTTCTTTGACTTCGATGGCAAACTGATTCACCAGTTCGTTGTAGTCGACGCTTTTGAAAGAGGGGCGAAATTTGCTGCGCAGAATCCGAAGCTCAGAAAGGAATTCGTTAGAACGTCCCGCTTCGATTTCCACAATTGTCGTATCAATCAGTTTTGCAGAGGCTTCACTATACATTGTGTTGTAATTTAACCGGTCAAATATACTGAATGCGTGGGACAAATACACAGTCATCAACAAGGCAGCAAGTCCCAACAGAATGCGCAACCACCGCCGTGGTTGAAATTCCGACAACAACCACGCAACTGGTAAGCCAACAGCCAAAATAAAAATCACGAGCATCAAAGTCGATTTCATAAAATTATCCCCAACAAGACCATTATAGTTTTATCACTTTTTGCGCCACCTCAGGGACATCAATTGCGGCGCTGATTATTATTGCCCGTGGGTCGCGTGTTGACGGTTGCGCGCCGGACTTTCTGCCGCACGCTGTTGATGGCGGCCGGCGATGGTTGAT
>NZ_CALFPF010000518.1 GCF_937919775.1 uncultured Gimesia sp. | reverse complement strand
GCAAACCAGGCATAGACGGCATTCGATTCGCTGGGAATCGAATAATACACGCTGACAAACAAGGTCAGATCCCGAAAGTTGATCACGTCATCGTCGTTCAAATCGAACGGGTTCGCCCAGATCAGCGTCTCGGGGGCGGCGCCGCCATGCACCTCTTCACTGGCGGTAGCCCCTGTCAGCAGGATCTCCGAATGGCTTATCGCAAACTCGGGACTTTGCGAGCTCAGAGTTTGACCTGCCAGATCCAGATGAATGCCGTCGTCGGCCGTGGATTCAAAGCGGATGCGGGCAAACAGTACGCGTTGATCGTCGCCTACATCGGTCAGGCTGGTTTCGGCCGACAGGTTTTCAATCGTTCCCGTCAGATCATTGATGGTGCCGGTCTGATTGATTGTAAACGCAGCACCATATTCAATGGCGGTCGCGGTGGTAATCGCGGTGTTGTAACTCAAATTCATGGCAGCCGACAACACACCCAGATCTGTTGTGGAAGGGGTGCTGATCCAGATTTCCAACCAGTAACCACTCCATTCATCGAGCCAACCGAGGTTTTCCGGGAGCGAAGTGCTCTCTCCATTGCTCTGTGTGGAAGTCTTTGTGTCGACGATTCGCAACTCGACCTGAGCGAACGGACTTTGAACTTCGAACGCGCCGATATCGACAGTCTCATTAACGATCCTGGAAAAACCGGTTCCACGTTGATCGAACTCGATTTCGGCATCAATGACTGCGGTATTATCTCCGGCATCAATGGCGGCACTGCCGGGCAGTAATGCATGCGTTTTGGTGGGTCCGCCGTTATCTCTTAAGACCGGATCAAGCAGGCCGGCAATACTGTCCTGAATGATATTATTGCTGCCAACAGGACTGCCGAAGACTTGTGTATTCTGATCGGCTGTATTCCCGGCGATGATGCTGTTCACAATCGTCGGAGTGCCATTGAGTACATAAATGCCCCATCCTCGATTCGAGGAATTTCCGACGATCGTGGTGTTAATGATACTCACTGCTAATGCGGTTGCAGAATAAACACCGCCCCCCCTGGTTCCACTCTGATTTCCAGAAATGGTACTGTTATAAATCGTTCCGGTTCCATAAGAAGAAAAAAAGATCCCTCCTCCAAAACTTGTGGCAGAATTGTGTGCAATGGTACTATCTGAGAGATACAAAGTTTTCGCGTTGCTGATTGCTCCACCACTGACGGAACTATTTCCTGTAAAAGTGCTTTGATGAACTGTCAGTTGGCCCAGGGAGTTGTGAATCCCGCCTCCATTCACGTCAGCCATATTTCCCGTAAAGGAACTGTTGTTAACAGTCACAAAACCCGATCCCAGGAAAAGAGCGCCGCCCGTGCTGTCGGCAAAGTTGTCTGTGAACTCAGTGTTTATAATCAGCCCGTCCAGTTCGCCTTCTTCAGTCGTCAGATATGCTGAGTAAAAGATAGCCCCTCCCTCTGACGACTGTTGTGGGAACTCGGGATCGGTCAAAGCCTGGTTCTCGATAAACCGGGAGTCGACAATGGTCATTGCTCCTCGAAAGTTATAAATTCCCCCGCCGGATCTGGCTTGATTTCGATAGAAGGTCGCATCTGTGACAGTCAGGCTGCCATCGGTTCCCGAGTAGATTGCTGCACCAGCCAGCGAGGCTCTGTTTTCGGAAAATTCGGTGCCGCTCACAGTAACATTTCCCTGAGTTGAGTAAATCCCTGCGCCGTATTGAGTGGCCGCATTTTCAGTCAGTATGGAATCTTTGAAAATCAGTGTCGCGCGATTATAGATCGCTCCTCCCTGTATAGCTGATCCTTTCGTCAGAGTGAGGCCAGTGATTTCGACTGTGATATCGGTAGAAGTGATATTAAAGATTCGGCTGTTATTATTACCACTGATCGTCAGTTGATCTGCCCCCAGCCCGTTAATTGTCACATCGTCTGTGATGGACAATTCACTCTCCAGTACAATCGTCTGACCTGCCAGCGCTGCATCAAAGAAAATCGTATCGGTGGTGGAAGCAGCATTTGCCAGTTTGATCGCTTCCCGCAGTGAGAAATTTCCGACAGAATAATCGCCATCGTCGAGATCCGAAATCGTATCTACAGTAAAGATGTCTGAAGAGCCCTCAAAGGCCCCGATGTCCACCGTGCTATTCAGAATTCTGGGGAAACCGGTTCCGCGTTGATCTGTAGACAGTCCTGCGTCTGTCGCTGCGGTATTATCGCCGGCATTCTGCGCGGCGCTGCCGGGCAGTAAAGCGTGCGTTTTTGTGTCGCCGCCATTATCTCTCAGAACCGGGTCAATCAGACCGGAAATACTATCGGAAATAATGCAGGAATTCTCTGTGTAGCTGCCATCGATCTGAGAAAAATTGACCGCGGTATTTCCTGCGATGATACTGTTGGCGAGCTTAATTAAATTGGGACTGGGAGAAAATATCCCCCCCCCTCTGGACACGGAAGAAGTCGCCTGATTCTTCACGATGGTGCTGTTGACGATTTCCAGAGTGGTATTTCGATAGGTATAGATACCACCTCCGATAAAATCAGCACTGTTCTCAGAAAGAGTGCTGTTCGTCAGAAAGAGTTCATTCAAATTTGCAAGTGCGCCGCCTTGATCGTTTGCTCTGTTTTTATAAAATGTAGAGGAGTCAACGGTCATCGATCCAGAATAATTATTCTGGATCGCGCCTCCTGAACTGTCTGCCGTATTCTCATTAAAAGTACTGTTCAGGACTGACGCGTCCCCCGCAAAGAAATAGATGGCAGCTCCATCACCATCGGTGGTGTTGAGCGCGAAGGTACTTTCACTGATTGTTAAACCAGTCCCCCCGGACCGGAGATACATGACCCCGCCTCCACCTTGAAACAGCGATGCATTCTCTGAAACCAAACTGTTTTCAATTGTGAGAGAGGCAAGACTGCTGAAGATGCCGCCACCGCCCAGACGAGCCGTGTTGCCTGTCAAAATACTATTTTTAACGGCCAGATCTTCATAACTCAGAATGGCACCACCCGTACTGTTTGTGCTTCCATTCGCCAGCTTTAGGCCATCGATTTCAACGCGAATCGTTGTCGCGATATCCCCATTATCGATATTAAAAATACGACTGTTGTTGACGGCATCCAGAGTGAGCTGATCCGCGCCCAGGCCGATAATCGTCAGGTCGGCAGTGATTGATAACTCACTGGAAAGAAAAATCGTCTGACCGGCGAGCGAGCCATCAAAGTGAATCGTATCCGCGGTTGAGGAAGCGTTTGCCAGTTGAATCGCTTCCCGCAGTGATAAATTTCCGGCTGAATAATCGCCATCGTCGAGATCAGAATTGTTATCCACGATAAAGCCGGACTCACGAAATTCAACGGCTCCCATATCAACGGTTCCGTCAAACATTCTGGGATAACCGACACCACGTTGATCAGTCAACAAACCAGCAGACTCGGCGATGCCGTTATCACCAGCATTAATCGCCGCGCTGCCTGACAGTAACGCATGTGTCTGGGTCGGACCGCCGTTCACTTTAAGAACTGGATCAATCAGGCCTGCGATACTGTCCTGCACGATGCTGGATGATGAGTTATAAACGCCCGCGACCTGAGGTGAACCGGCCGCGGTATTGCCCGCAATGATGCTGTTTTTGATCTCAAACGGATTGGTATCGCTTCCATAAACGGCTCCCCCTTCTGAGACATCCGACGTGGATTCATTCAATACGATTGTGCTGTTCAATACTTCCAGTGTGGCTGTCGAGCCAGAATAGATGCCTGCCCCCAGATGCAGTGTGCTGTTTCCAGACAGCGTACTGTTATGCACATACATCGCGGCGGAATTCGCCAGCGTCCCTCCGTTATTATCAGAGGAGTTTTGATGGAACGTGCTGGAGTTAATTGTCAGGGAACCGCCTGTATCATTTTTAATCGCCCCGCCATCATGGTCTGAATGGTTTTGGGTGAACGTACTATTGCTGATCGTGAGAGTTGAATTACTGTTGAAGATTCCACCGCCGTCCAGGCTGGCCGTGTTTCCGGTCAAATGAGAATCTGCGAGAGTCAGATTTTCCCTGTTGAGAATCGCGCCCCCATTTTCCTCGTAGCCATTCGTAAGAGTCAGCCCGCTGATTGAGACTGAAATTTCCGTGACGCTGCTGCCATCATCAATATTAAAAATACGACTGTTGTGAGCACCATCCAGGGTGAGTTGATCTGCGCCGAGTCCGATCATCGTCAGGTCATCGGAAATTAATATCTCAGTCGAGAGCAGAATTGTCTGACCAGAGAGGACCGCATCAAAGACAATCGTATTTGTTGTGGAAGAAGCGTTTGCCAGTTGAATCGCTTCCCGCAGTGATAAATTTCCAGGAGAATAATCACCATCGTCGAGATCCGAACTGGTATCGACGAGGAAGAAAGGCGTCTGAAATTCAACGGCTCCGATATCAATTGCCCCATCAACAATTCTGGCAAAACCGGTTCCCCGTTGATCTGTTGTGAGCCCCGCAGCTGTGGCTGCCTGTTTGTTACCGGCATTGATGGCGGCACTGCCAAAGAGTAAGGCGTGTGTTTTTGTGTCTCCGCCATTGTCTCGCAGGACCGGGTCGATCAGTCCGGCGATACTCTCGGAAATAATGCTGGATGTGTCAGTATAGAGTCCGGTAATCTGAACATCATTCGCTGCTGTGTTTTCAGCGATAATGCTGTTTGTGATTTTAAAAGACTTGCTGTTGCTACCATAGATGGCGGCCCCTTGAGATAAAGCAGACCTTGCATAATTCAGGACAATCGTGCTGTTCAAGACTTCGAGCGTGGCTGTTGTATATGAGTAGATACCCGCTCCCACATTGAGAGCGCTATTCTCAGAAAGAGTGCTGTTCACGACAAAGAGTTCACCTGAATTATAAAGCGCTCCGCCGTTTTCGCCTGAAACGTTTTTCGAAAGCAAAGAGGACTCAACAGTCATTGAGCCGGAACTATTATTATAGATGCCTGCTCCACCACTACCTGATGAATTCTCCGTAAAGGTACTATTCAGGATGGATACGTTACCGGTTGAGACAAAAAGGGCTCCACCTCTGAAATCTGTCGTGTTGAAGAGAAGG
>NZ_CALFPF010000517.1 GCF_937919775.1 uncultured Gimesia sp. | reverse complement strand
GTAGAAGTCGTGATCTCAGGGTCAACTATTCGTGTCTCTCAAAGCAGACAGTAGCAGAAACAATGTAAATCTTCGCAGTCGGTTGGTTGTGAGAATGGTTTAATCTTCTACAATAGAATCAATAGCAGAGGAATTGGCCTCGTTCTCGCTTTATGTGTTCGACACCCCAGACAATATACACAAAGTCACCAACCTTATGACTATTTCAATGAAAACACAAAGGAGTTAATCAAATGGCTTATACGCTTCCCGAATTACCCTACGCATACGATGCGCTGGAACCACACATCGATGCGCGAACCATGGAAATTCACCACACCAAGCACCATCAGGCTTATATTTCTAAAGCAAACGACGCTTTGGAAGGTCACAGCGACCTCGCAGCGAAATCCATTGAAGATCTGATGAGCGATCTGGGTGCTGTCCCTGAAGCGATTCGTGGTGCGATCAGGAACAATGGTGGCGGACACGCTAACCACAGCCTGTTCTGGACAATTATGTCACCCAACGGTGGCGGGGCTCCCAGCGGTGAACTCGCAGACGCAATTGACTCCACATTCGGCAGCCTGGATGCTTTCAAAGAAAAGTTTTCCAATGCTGCTGCTACCCGCTTTGGAAGCGGCTGGGCCTGGTTGTCCGTTGACAGTGGTAAGCTGGTTGTGGAAAGCACACCTAACCAGGACACTCCACTTTCTGAAGGCCGCACACCTATCCTGGGACTCGATGCCTGGGAACACGCATACTACCTAAACTACCAAAACAAGCGTCCTGACTATATTTCGGCATTCTATAATGTGATCAACTGGGATGAAGTCGCTAAGCGTTACGCAGCAGCCAAAAGCTAATTGTCGGATTTTGATCGACAATTAACCCCTAAATTGCCGATGAAATGAAAGCGGCCTTCATGTTTTGAAGGCCGCTTTTGGTATTTGGGGGAATAATTTTATGTCAATCCGCAGCAGCAACTTAGCCATTCTGATAGTTATGCTTTGCTTTCAAGCTGGCTGCCGGACCATACCCGATTACCATCAGCCTGCCGGATTCAGCAGTACCTATCACCAGCGTATCTATCCGGAAACCGCAGTCGCATCTCTGTCAGATGGCACCGCTCAGGGAGTTCCCAAGGATCAGGGGGTCTTTTATCCCACCGACGTCAAAGTCAAACAGCCAAAATACCATGCACCACTGGCTGAAATCAGAGGCCGTATTACGGATGAAGAGCTGAAAAACGAAGGCCGTAAACTGCAATTCGACAGTTTGAGAAGAGCCGACGACTATATGAATCAGGAACAAATTTTCAACGAGAATTTCCCGGCCCCCACAGCCTGGTAACCGGATAGCACTGGTTGTGTGAGAGTTCCCGCTTGTAAAGATTACATATTCAAAAAAACTGAATTTCAGTCGTCGATTCTGCTTTTGACAGGAAATTTAATACCCGCTATCTTCCCGATCTGCTTTAATGAAGATGGAATTGTGAGAAAGTCTTCATGAAATACTGTGGAAATGGGAAGGACCCCAAAAGTGGTAAATGGCCAACATGTTGTACTCTTCGATGGTTTGAATGAAACAGAACAGGTTCTCAAAGCGATATTCGAACCCCAGGGGTGCCGGGTCAACCGAATTCGCAAACACCATCCCGTTGATGCCGTCTCCTCTGACGAAATTCCCAGCATCGTTGTTGTACACGATGATGATTCCAGTGATTTCACCACTAATCAACCAGGATGGAATAACATCCCAAAGATTGTCATTGGTTCAGTAAAACAAGCAAAAAGGACCAATCCCGATCAATCCACCCGTTTTCTGGTTCAGCCTTTCCAATATGCAGAATTGATTGATTCCATTGAAAGCCTTCTGACGCAGCCCCCGTCGACTCATTAATAGCCTGCAATTTCTACCCCCAGCTCCCTTGAATTCAAGCCGCCCCGATTTCTCGTTGATGGCGGCGATTTTAAAGCCGTTCGGAGAAAGAAGAATCGATTCCGGTCTGGTACAGTACCAGTAATTGCGGTCTGGGATTTGAACAGGGCTCCACGTTGGGATATGATGCTACATAGGGGCTATACAACACAGAGTAAGCAAAATGATGACAAATTAATTCTTGAGCAAAAGGGACCTGCAAGAGAAATGCTTGTCTGTCATCAAAGTCTGAGTATCATCTAAGTCTCGGGCATTTTGCGCGGTAAGTCAGTAAAACACAGTTGAGCCGAAACGCATATGATTCTGCTCAGCTGGAGAATTTGCTTACTTGATTACTTGGCAGACAATACCACCATGAGCGGCAGGTCCAGTCATCGACTGGGATAAGAAACCATGAAAAGGTTGATACGGAACGATGTAACCAAAGCAACGCTGCTGGTCATCCAGGGTGTTGATTTGGGAACGCGATTTAAGCTCGGCACCGAACCTGCCGGAGTAGGGCGGGGCGTTCGCAATGAAGTTCGCATCCTGGATACGGAAGCGTCACGCCAGCATGCCTTGATCTCATTTAAAAATGGTTCCTATATCATCACCGATCAGAACAGTTCTAACGGAACAATGGTTAATGGCACCCAGATTCAGTCAACCAAACTCAATAACGGCGACCATATTCAAATCGGTCGCAGCTTGCTGCTGTTTTCGAGTCAGTCGATTGATGAAGATTCCCGCTATATGGCGGAAAAAATCGATTTGATCAGCAACGAAGATTCGCATCACTCCAGTATCACACACGAAGTCAATCACCATTTCGATTCCGTGATTCTGGATACAGCCGATGCTTCGGGAGTCATTCAGAAGCACGAAATCCAGAATGATCTTCAGGCACTCTATCGTGTCGCCGAAGCTGCTGTCAGCCCAACGATCTCACAGGAAGAATTACTCAAGCGAATTCTTGACCTCACCATCAACACCGTCGGTGCAGACCGGGGCTGTATGTTGATTACGGACCCCCAGTCGGGTGAAATCCTGCCACAGATCTACAGCAGCCGCGATGAGAAAAAGACCGGGCCGCGCATGCCGGTTTCACACAGCATTGTGGATTATGTTCTGAATAAAAAACAAGGGGTTCGCACATCGGATGCACAGCGGGACCAGCGATTTGAAGGGGGACGCAGTATTCTCCAGGCGGGCATCAGAGAAGCCATGTGTGTTCCCATGCAGGGACGTCACGAACTGATGGGTGTCATCTATGTCGATACAACGACTTCGCATCCTGAAATGCTGTTAAAAAATGGTGCCGTGGAAAAATTCAGCGAAGAACACCTCAGACTACTGGTGGCGATTGGACGTCAGTCAGCCTTAGCCATCGAAAACTACCGTTTCCAGAACGCCATGCTGAAAGCAGAACGCTTTGCTGCAATGGGACAAACCATCGCCACATTAAGCCACCATATTAAAAACATTCTGCAGGGAGTGCGCGGCGGCAGTTATCTCATCGATATGGGACTGAATAAATCTGAAGAAGATCTGGTCCGCAAAGGCTGGAACATCGTTGAAAAAAACCAGAACAAAATCTACCACCTGGTGATGGACATGCTCACTTTCAGCACCGAGCGGAAACCTGCTTTAGAACCGGGATCTGTCAACACCCCGGTCAAAGACGTTTATGAGCTGATGCAGGCACGCGCTGAAGAATGTGGCGTTCAGTTGAAGTGTGAAATCGCGAAAGACTTGCCGGAATCTGTCTTTGATCATGAAGGCATTCACAGGGCGATTTTGAATATCGTGATCAATGCCATAGATGCCGTTGAAGGCGCGGAAGCCAAACAGGGGATTGTTCTTCTTGAAACAAAATATCTGTCAAAACCGGATCAGATTCTGATCATGGTTTCAGATAATGGTCCCGGAATTCCTGAAGATCAGATCGGTAAGATTTTCAATCTGTTTGAATCGACTAAAGGAGCCCGGGGAACTGGAATCGGATTGGCGGTCAGCCAGAAAATCATCCGGGAACATGGTGGCGAAATTAATATCGAAAGTGAATCAGGAAAAGGATCGCGTTTCACACTTTCAATCCCGCGTCTGGACGAAGATCATCCACCGGCAGCTTCTTCCTGACTCTTTTAGAAAGCCCGTTTGATACGCCCCGTCTTTTCCGGACTTTTCTCCCCCCCCTGAATCATCGCCTGCAATGCAACAGGATCAGCGCCAAGTGGTTCTTTTAATTCGGACCAGACTGCTGCCTTACAGGTGGGCAATAATTGGAAGTGAACCGGTTCGATTTTAACCAGTGGTGGCAGTTTCTGTTCCTGCAAGATGATGCCTCCCCGAATCGCCAATGCGTGCTGATTGGTTTCTTCCCCAAACAGACGCGACATTTCTTTTAAAAACTCTGCATCAGTTTGTTGCGAACTGCTTGCATTTCCGGCCAGTACATCCAACCGCTCAATCATAAAACCGTCAGAATCACCCCACCACTGAATCAGTTTTTTTTCACGGAGGCTCTCTGGAATTGAAAACAAAGCAGCGGACCGTGAGAAATCCGATCGAGCTGCAGAAGTCGCAGGGGCGGGCATAAACACAGAATCATCTGCAAATATTTGAATGGGAGCAGGGCCCGCTACTGGAGCACCAGAGATCTGTTGAAATGCGAAAACAGATCCTCCGGGAGCAAAGGTGCTCTGGCTCAGAGAAACCTGAATCGACGGAGATGAAGCAGAATTCTGCGTTTCGAAGGCAAATATATCTCTGAGACTCAAGAGCAGGCTGTTCTGAACAGCAACACCGAGCCGAGGCGTACGTGATTCAATAATTGTTCCCGAAGCTGACAGAAAAGAACGATCCAGTAGAATCTGGTCCGGTTTCCCGGTAGTGGATGGTTCAACAGACACGACAGACTCAAAACGCCGGTCATTGATCAGCATCGCATCCAGAGCACATTGATCCAATGCCACTCGGCTATTCTGACAAACCAGAAAATGTTGGGGGACAACGCCTTTCCTTTCAGCAGAAATCCGAAACTTGCCGCCAATGATCTCCAATGTCGAGTTTTTCAGGGTGATAAATGAGGAAATGCCCGCCGTCTTCTGATCGCGCGGTCGCTTCTGCGCTGAGGGAGAAAAGAGCTTCAGTTCTACAATCGGAAGTTCACCCTCTTTTTGCTGAAACTCCAGACGAATCTGTTTGTTCTCAATCAAAATCGGAGACGTGAAGCAGGTTCCCTGGCCGCTGACAGTGACATTCGTCGGTCCTGAAATGACGGAACTGCTGAGAAACTCGCTGAGGTCTCCCTTTGTCATGTCAAAAGTGACGGTTTTTGCTTTTGTAAATTGATCATGAATTTCCTGTTCAAACTGCGGTTTGCTCAGATAGGCCTGAATGCGTTTCAATTGTCCCTGAGAAAGGGATTTCAAAGCAGCAGGATCACAACCTGCGATCACTCCCCCTTCGGAAATAACATGAACAGCTTTTTGTTTGGAAAAATCGAGTAACGGTCTCACAAAAGCAGGAGCGCGCAGTTCGTTCAATTCCGGAGGCAGTTCGGTATTGAATGTACCGGCTGCTATTATTTCTCCCCAGCTTTGCTGCCAGGTACGATGCGAATCAATTTGAAACACGCTCTGAGTACGACCCGAATCTGTGGATCGCAAATACAAAGGCCACCCCCACAACAAGGCACTTTCCACTTGAAATTTCAGTCCATCAAAGCGATTTTTACTTTGCTCGCGTAATTTATCCTGCGGCCAATTGATCAGGGACATCATCGAAGCTTGTTTTTTTTCCGGGCTGCCAATCAAAACAGAATTCACCACGATGATCTCGGTTTGATTTCCTTTCACTACGCTCTCGCCCGGCTGCTTTGCAGCTTTCGAGTTCGGGGCACCATTTAACTCAAATATCGAGTGATCAGAGAGCAGGGTGCTGGAAAAGATTCTGGCAGTGCGGGGGGCTTTGCGTTCTTCCCAGATCAAATCGTTTTTGACGATCTTCCCCAGACTTGCCAACGCCAGACAGGGAGTTCCTGTTGTGGAAATAAAGCAGTTTGAGATCATCACATCAGCGAAAGGTTGATCGACGTGGATCACTTCCAGTCGATTGCCGGTAATCACGGAATTCTCAAGGAAGATACGCGACTCTCCCTGAGGATGCCCCAATGACGCACGCGGATCGCCTGTGGAATTAATAAATCGAATCTCTCTCTCATTATTCCCTGTTAGTGAAAATGAACAGTTCTGAAATGTAAAATCGCTTTGTTTGATACCAAAAATATTACACGTTCCGGTACCCGGAAGCTGAGAAACATCACATAAAAAATGAATCCCCTGAAATCGGAGTACTCCCGAGGAAAAAGAAATTAAATCAGTTTCTGACTGATTCGCAGCCTGATCATCTCCTTGAATCACAACCACCGGATCCTGCTCGGCATCCGCCATGATGATGAGCGGGGAGATATTCTGTAATCGATGTCGCTTCAGCAAAAAGGGACCCTGGCCAAATAAACGAATCACAGCGCCCTTTGAAGTGACCGCTTCGATTGCTTCATTGAGACTTCCATAGAGTCCCGCGTCCGTTTTGCCTTTGGCAACTTTGAATACGGGCAATTTCAGATCAGCTTTACTGCGATTCGGGCCGGCCAGAGCAGAGAAGCCCGGTCCCCATTCCGGCAGGTGCAACTTTTCCTGTCCACGAACTGCCATGTTCTGCCATTTTTCATTCGACTGTTTCTTCGAATCAGCAGACTGGTTTGCTCCGTTATTATCCGCAACTTCAACCGTTGGTTCTGACTTCACATGCTCATCTGCAGCCGCCTGATCTTCCTTACCGGGTGGCCCCTGTTTCTCAGAATCCTGCTGATTCCCCTGTGGATTTTGATCGGCTGACGCAAAAGGATTACTTCCGGGCCCCTGCGGACTCGGGCCTGATGAACTAAGTGCTTTGATTCCCCACCAGACGAGCAATATCAACAGAATCGCCCCGCCAACCAGCATCCCAATCTGCTTGAAATCCACCATAATCTGACCTTCGGATACTGCATTCTCATCCGATTCAACTGGAGTGGTTTTCCGGGACGGCCTCTGCGGACGCTTCTCTGAAGCAGGTTCTTTCCCTGGTATTTTCTTGTTTTGTGGTGTTGGTCTCGTGCGCTTTCGCTCTTCAACCGAAGCTTCTGGCTTTTGCGAAGGGGCAGATTGTCTGGTTTTCATGGCTGAGTCAGAAATGACGGAACCTTCTTCCATCGGTGGTGTAGAGCGACTTGACTTGTACGGTTCTTCCGAAGCGTCCCGCAGCGATTCGGGCGCTATCGATCTTTGTCTTTTGACTGAACCGGCGGGGCGCTCGACCACGGGCACTATGGTTTCTGACTCTTTCTCCATTTCTGCTGCCAACTGCTGCAGATCAAAACTGGTGCTGAGGCGACTGCTCGATTCTTCTTCGTGATCTTCGACCCGACTGCTGTAATCGGGCATGAATTGATTGATCAGAAAATCACTGCTGTCCGCCGCCTGATTTACTCCTGTTTCGAGCGTCGCATGCTCGCTGTCAGATTCATCATTGGCCAAGCCTTCCAGTACATTGTTCTCAACGTTGGATCGCTTCAGATTCGAATTCTTCAAATCTTCCAGCAGCTCTTCCGGCGTCTGATAACGCTCACTCTGTGACTTGGCCATCATCCGCTGAATGATGGCTACAACTCCTTCCGGAACCCGCTCATTTAATTCACGGGGATCGGGAGGAGGCGTCGTCGCGTGCGCTGCCAGTTTATTGGTTAAACTTCCTTCCGAGAAAGGAGCGCGGCCAGTCAGCATGTGATACCAGGTACATCCCAGAGAATAGAGATCACTCCGAATATCTGCGGCCTTGCTGTCACGCGCCTGTTCGGGGGCCATATAATCAACGGTCCCTACCGTTGTGCCGGCACGGGTAATACTCGTCTCTGTGTTATCATCAATCGAACGTGCCAGACCGAGGTCCGTCAGTTTCACAACCCCATCCTGCCGGATGAGAATGTTAGCCGGTTTTATGTCTCGATGGACGATGCCTTGCTGATAAGCATGCGCCAGAGCCTGTGTGACCTGCGTGATAATCTCCAGCGAGCGACGAACGGGAATTCGGCCTCGTTTGTTGATCAGATTATGCAGATCGGTCCCTTCCACATATTCTAAAGCAATGTAGAGATAACCATCTTCTTCACCCGCATCATAGACTGACACAATATTTTCATGCCGCAGATGAGCGGCAGCCTGACCTTCTGCCTTAAAACGTTTGACAAGGACAGGATTCTCTGCCTTATCGCGGGGCAGAATTTTTAAAGCGGCCAACCGGTTCAACGTGGTATCTTTGGCAAGAAAAACGGCTCCCATGCCGCCCGCACCGATTTCTTTTTGAATCTGATACTTACCCAGCGTTTCAAGTTTAGGGACGCGCGCAGACTGGCGTTTTTTCTTTTCAGGAATATCTTTATCCCGCTTGGCCATCGCCTACCCCAGAACTGTCTGAATCGACAAATTCAAAAACATCTTACTGACACGGTCCGCTCTTTAGAATCATCAAGAATTGATTTAAAGCTACAAGATACATGAAGCTGGAAGACCTTATATCATATGCATTTGGAAAGGCAGAGTCAAAATAGACCCTCTTTCTTTTCCAGATTTCTGCGACAAGGAAAACTGAACAGCATTGAACCAGATTTTTCCTCGATGAATCCGTCTTCCGGAGTAGTTCAAATTGCGTCAGACCAGTCCAGGCACTGAACAAGGCCGGATTTCATACCGCAGACACACCATTGCCCGAACGGGTCACAGGCAACTTCGATGGCTTCGTCCGGAATAACTCCCCCCCAGAGGAGCTTTCCTTCCTGATTTAACCAATACAGTTCCTGCTCAATCGTCGCTGCCACAATCCGATTTGCAGAAAAATCGCAGTCAATCACTTTAGGCGTCCCTTCAAAAACCAGAGTACCCGCAGTTTCTCCATCGTGATCAAACATCAAGATCCCATAATTAAAGCCCGCCAGATAGATCCGATGGCCATCACCGGCCGTCGCGATCCCGCCGCAGTTAGACCAATGTTTCTCGGTCCAGAGACAATTGCCTTCCAGATCATAACAACAGAGCAGTCCATTTTCAGCAGCACCAATCAAGCGCGGTTCTGTTACCTGAAACTGCAAATAACTAAGCGGTCGAATAGTTTCAATACTGGCGATTTTCCGTTTTTGCGAATCAATAATAATCGTCTTGCCGCTGGCAAGACTGACGGCAATATAATCACCGTAGGAGTCCATCGAGATCGCCAGGCATTCGACGGAAAAAGAAATCGCCCATAAGACGTTCAAATCGCGATCGAAACAGCAGATATTGTTGTTGGAATAAATCGCGGCTCCCAGTTTTCCGCGGTCACTCCAGTGCACCAGTTGTACATCCTTAATGCCTCGATTCAGATGCAGAAACTGTCCCTGTCGATCCAATAAATAAAGGCCGCCTGAAACATCGGCGGCCAGTATTTCTCCGGTTTCACGTGCCAGATCCAGCGCACTTAAAGGAGCTTCTGTAGAAAACGACCACCGCAAGTCGGGGGTCGCTCCTTTTCCCTGTGTGAGCCAGGCGGCACGTTCATCCATCATGGTGTTACAGCATATTGCCTTTGCAGTATTTGTAAGCCACGTTTGATATCAGAATCTGCTGCAAGCATTTGCTCTCGCGATGCGCCATACATGGCAGTCTGCAGTTCATCTTTCTCAACCGTGATATTGGGTTTGATCCCAATCTTACCATAAGTGTTTCCCTGAGGCGAATAGAATTTGGCAGTTGTCAAACGTAAACCGGTTGAACCGCGAATCGGGAAAATACTCTGCACTGACCATTTACCATAGGTTTTTCGACCGATTACAGTC
>NZ_CALFPF010000516.1 GCF_937919775.1 uncultured Gimesia sp. | reverse complement strand
TTGAATTCAGTTGTTCGCATTGTAATAAAGTCCTTAAGACTTCAGATGACAAAGCCGGTCGCAGAGCCAAGTGCCCCCAGTGCGGCGAATCGATTACCGTGCCACTTTCGGATGTTGCCAGTCATGACGGATTCGATGGCTTTGATGAGTTCGACGAAGACGCCCCCGTTCGTGAGGAACAGAGTTTTCTTGCCGATACTCCCGTCAGGGAAGAAGACAGTTTTCTGGCAGCAGGAAATATCGATTGTCCGATGTGTGGTGCGTCGATTCAGGCGAATGCCAAAATATGTCAGTATTGTGGCGAAACGCTTCAGGTTTCGGGCAGGAGTCTTCATCGGTGGGAACCCCGTATCATTAATGTAGGGGATGGCTTTTCCCGTTCCTGGGGGCTGTATAAGGAAAATCTGGGGATGTGTATTGCCGCCCCGATTCTGGGGAATATCCTGGCTTACGTTGCATCAATCGCCATCTATTTATTCTTTATTGTGATGTTTTTCGTGGTCGCAGCTGTGGCAGGCCAGAATAATCAAGCCGTGATCATTCCCGCTGTGATTCTGTTCTATCTGGCGGCCATCGCAGGGGTCATCATCGTCAGTATGTTTTTTCAATTAGGTATGCAGACGGTCCTGTTGCAGATAGCGCAAGGGCGAAATCCGGGAATGGGTGAGTTATTTAGTGGTGGACCTCTCTTATGGAGAATGGTAGCCTGCTCATTATTACTTGGGATTGCGGTGATGGTGGGAACGCTGTTACTGGTGATTCCCGGCATCATTCTGTTGTTGATGTTTTGGCCTTATTCCTATGTTCTGATCGACCGGAAATTACCGGGAATCGATTCCTTTTCCGAAGCGAGGAACATCACGCGGGGCAACCTGCTGACTCTGACGGCGATATTTCTACTGATATTTGTGATCTACTTCGTGGGAACGATTATCACATTGGGCATCGGTGCCATTTTTGTATTGCCGTTTTGCATGCTAGTGATGTCCGTCGCCTATGCTGAAATGACCAGTCAGTAAGCCTGCTTTAAACAAAGCTTGATGATCTTTGAGTACTCCCCTGTCTGGGTTTTACGGCGGGGGAGTGCTTTTGCTATGATACCAGCCATTAAGCAGGGGTTGAGTGGATTCCAGGTACTGTACAAAAGAATGTGGGCGTGAGCATGGTTCGTGAACCTGTCATTAAAGGGGGCGATGAACCGGAAGAGGATTTTTCCGGTGGAGGAGGCTGGGATTCCAGCTTTCTGGCCGACGATGCAGAGTACGATGATGCGCTGCGCCCTCAGCGGCTCAGTGAAGTCGTCGGGCAGCGACAGGTCGTGGAGCGTCTGCAGGTCATTCTGGATGCGACCCGTAAACGGAATGAACCGTTAGGGCATCTCCTGTTGGATGGTCCCCCGGGATTAGGCAAAACCACGCTGGCGTCCGTATTGCCGAAAGAGTTGGGGACCGAATTGCAGATTACCTCTGGTCCCTCTTTAAGTGCGCCCAAGGATCTGCTGCCGTACCTGACAAACGCCAGTCATGGTTCGTTTCTGTTTATTGACGAAATTCATCGTCTGCCGGCGACTGTTGAAGAATTTATCTATCCGGCGATGGAAGATTTTCGCGTTGATATCACGTTGGGTGAAGGAATCAATGCGCGAACGGTGAATATGAAATTACAGAAATTCACACTGATTGGAGCGACAACCCGTAGCGGAATGTTAACGGCTCCCTTACGTGATCGATTCGTCCGCCGAGAACATCTGGATTTTTATGAAGATCATGAACTGGTGGAAATCGTTCGCAGAAATTCGAAAAAGCTGCGAACCGAAATTTCCGATGTCGCTGCATTTGAAATCGCCAGACGCAGTCGAGGCACTCCCCGTAAAGCCAATAACCTGTTACGCTGGGCGCGTGATTTTGCCACCAGTAAAGCAGATGGTAAAATTACAAACGATGTCGTGACCCGGGCATTTGAAATGCTCGAGATCGATCTTCTTGGTTTGGAACGTCAGGACCGGCGGTACCTGGAAACATTGGTCAAAACGTTTTCCGGGGGACCTGCAGGAGTTCAGGCACTCGGTCACAGCTTGAATATTCCTGCGGACACACTGGAAGACGAAGTCGAGCCGTTTTTGTTGCGCTGCGGGTTTATCCAGCGTTCGCCGCGCGGCCGCATCGTCACGCTGGCAGCATTAGAACATCTGAAATTGACGTTACCCGATGCGGGCAGACTCTTCAGATAGGTCAGATCAGATTCACTTTATTGCATAAAGAAGAACCATGAGTCAGTCGGTTTACTATGATTATGATGTTGTTGTCGTTGGAGCCGGGCATGCCGGCTGCGAAGCAGCACTGGCGTCGGCACGTCTGGGAGCGAAAACAGCTCTGTTAACAATGAACTGCGATACCGTCGGTCAGATGAGTTGTAACCCTGCGATTGGCGGGGTTGCGAAGGGACAGATTGTCCGGGAAATCGACGCCCTGGGCGGGGAAATGGGGCGGGTGATTGATGAAACCGGGATTCAGTTCCGGATGCTCAACCTCTCCAAAGGGCCTGCCATGCATAGTCCGCGAGCGCAAGCGGATAAAAAAGCCTATCAATTCTGTATGAAATGGAAGATCGAGCAGCAGGACAATCTGGCGCTCAGGCAGGAAATCGTCAAGAGTCTGTTGGTAGAAGCAGGGCGGATCACCGGAGTACTGGTTCACGGCGATGCGACCTATCGCGCGCGGGCCGTGATTCTGACAACCGGCACATTTCTCCAGGCGATTATGCATACCGGTGAAGCCAAGACCAAAGGTGGCCGCGCCGGTGAAGGGACAACGGGAACGCTCTCAGACAGTCTGGCTCAGTTGGGGTTCGAACTCCAGCGGTTTAAAACAGGAACCCCCGCACGGCTCAACGGTCGCACGATCAATTTTTCGGTTCTGAATGAGCAGCCTGGAGACGACAAGCCTCAGCCCTTTTCCTATATGACAGAGAAAATCACGCAGTCGCAGATGTCCTGTTATCTGACAGAAACCAACGCTGACGTCCATCGTCTGATCAATGAAAATCTGCATCGTGCGCCGATGTATTCCGGTCAGATTAATTCGACGGGGCCGCGTTATTGTCCTTCGATCGAAGATAAAGTCGTACGATTTTCAGAGCGCGACTCGCATCAGGTTTTTCTGGAACCGGAAGGTCGATACACCAACGAGTATTACTGTAATGGTATCTCCACCAGTCTGCCCCGTGATGTTCAGGATCAGATGATCCATTCCATTCGGGGGTTGGAAAATTCGGAAATCATGCGATATGGCTATGCCGTCGAATATGATTTCGCCACACCCACACAATTAAAGCCGACTCTGGAGACCAAACTTGTCGAAGGTCTGTATTTTGCGGGACAGCTGAATGGGACAACCGGTTATGAAGAAGCCGCCGGTCAGGGATTGCTGGCCGGGTTGAATGCGGCATTGAAAATCGCCGGCAAACAAGATCTGATCCTTGATCGTAACGAGGCGTATCTCGGAGTGCTCATCGATGATCTGGTGACGAAAGGCGTGGATGAGCCTTACCGGATGTTTACATCGCGGGCGGAATTTCGTTTGTTGCTCAGACAGGATAACGCGGATCGTCGTATGACGCCCATTGGTCGCCGCGTGGGTTCTGTGGATCATCAGCGCTGGCAACAGTACCAGGAACACGAAGCAGAAATTGCAAAAATCATGCAGTTCATTCAGAGCAACCGTTATCAGGGCAACACGCTGGAAGAATGGCTCCGCCGACAGGATATCAGCTGGCCGGAAATCTGTGAATTTGCTCCGGAGTTGAAAAGCTTAACGTTTTCGGATCGCGCGATTGAGCAGACATTGATTGAAGTGCAGTACGCGGGTTATATCCGTCGACAGACCGCTGAGATTGAGAAGCAGAAAAATGTGGAAACACTGCACATACCTGACCACATTGATTATCGTCTGGTTCCCAACTTGCGTAATGAAGCCAAGGAAAAATTGACACGAGTCAAACCACTGAATGTGGGACAGGCAGGCAGAATCAGCGGGCTGACCCCGGCCGATTTGACGGTATTAGTGCTTTATCTGAATAGCGCCGGCCGCATGGCCACGTAAATTCTGATTTTCTCACGAATGCGGCCTTTCTGATACGCGATAATAACTGCCTTTCTTACCTATTCGCCATTTGGCTTTCGGGGGTTTTTTGTGACTCTAGGGGAGCTCGGGGCTGAGTCGGCTCTTTGCAAGTGTATGCCTGATAACTGTTTATTCAATTATTTGGGCAACTGGGCGAATGCGTGTTGACCATATCGTCAGAATAGATACAATCGGAGTTATTGATAATACTGGTAAAGTCAAGCGGTATTGAAAGTTTTGGCGTTTGTATCTATGTGGGATACTTGAAGCGTCTGGAAAATCAGTGGCGTTTGGCAAGTAAGCGGGCCACATAACTGCTCCTTGGAGGATGCGGTTTTTTTATCACTTTACTTGGTTTCAGGTAAATAGATAAGAGGCTGATTATGGAGATGTCAGTTTCATGCAGGGGTGTTGATGAATCAGTCATCGGTGTCACTGCGCAGGGGCTCGGTTATTGCATGTTGTAATAGCCTTACAGCGCTTGGTCTTTCCCGCTCGAGTGGGGCGGGTCTTCAAAGGATGGATGAGCAATATGAAAACGGTCTTTACCACAGGCGAAGCCGCAAAGATTTGCAAAGTGAGTCAACAAACGATTATTCGCTGTTTTGATTCCGGGCAGTTAAAGGGATTTCGGGTCCCCGGCTCCCGCTTTCGCAGAATACCGCGTGACGTCCTGTTTAAGTTTATGAAAGACAATGGAATTCCCACTGACGCCTTGGAAAGCGGGAAACGCAAAGCCTTGATCGTTGATGACGATGAAGAGTTGGTAGAGCTGATCCGTGATGTTCTGGAAGCCGATTCCCGGTTTGAAATCCGTGTTGCCAACAACGGTTTCGACGCGGGAATGATGGTGAAAGAATATCATCCTGATATTATTATTCTGGATGTCATGCTGCCTGACATCAATGGCAAGGAAGTCTGTCAGCGCGTCCGCAGTGATTCGTCGATGGACGATGTGAAAATCGTCTGTATCAGCGGGATGGTTGAAGCAGACAAGATTGAAGATTTAAAAGCTGCCGGTGCGAATGACTTCATGCAGAAGCCATTTGAAGTCGAGCAATTAGCAGACCGTGTCTGTACGCTGCTCAATCTGGAATCCGTTCACGCTGCGGGGTAATTCCGGGATCAAACAGTCATCAGTTTCATGACGGTCGGAGGCCTGCAGTTCCGATCGTCGTGGGTGCTGTTTCATGGAGTGTCAGATGTCGAGCGAAACCGGTTCCGCAAACAGGGAATTACCGGATGCTTATTACAGACGTCTGTTTGCTCTGATTCCTGCGCGTTCACTCAGCTCAATCATCAGCGAACTGTCTGCAGTCTGGTGCGAAGCAACCGGTGCGGAAGCAGTGTATCTCGCGGTTTTTGATCGTGGTACTCGAAGGTTGACTGCAGGCATCTTTCAGTCTGCTCAAAATGAGACGGAATGTTTCATTAAGGAGTCGATTCAAGTATTGAATGATCGTCCGGTCAAAGAACAGCTTCAGTCTGTTTTTGAACAGGGAATGTCATTCCAGCAGATTTCCTGCGCGCCGTTCGACTACTTTTCATTTCCTTGCGACCAGTTCGATCTCGCAGGAGTTTATCTTTTTTCTTCCACAAGACTGCCGGCAGAACTTCCTCTGATCGCGCAGTTGATTCATTTGAGCCACTGTCTGCTAGCGCAGGTGATGGAGCAGAAATCTCAAATTCATCCCGGTTCTGTCGCCGGAGGTTCTTTCGATTCTGAATTGAGTCAGACTTCGGGGAAAGAGCGCCGCGTGTTTCCCAGCTCTGACAAGCTGGAAGCGATGGCGGAATTTGCAGCTGGTGCGGGACATGAAATTAATAATCCCGTCGCTACGATTGTGGGGCGCGTGCAGATGCTGCTCAAAGGCGAAACGGATCCACAGCGCAGGCAGTCTCTGACCACAATCGGAGGACAGGCTTACCGCGTGCGGGATATGATCGGTGATGCCATGTTATTTGCCAGACCGCCTGTTCCGCAGCCGACATCACTTAATCTGCAGTCTACAACACAGGAGGTCCTGGTCAGCCTTAAAGATGCCATTTCCAACTCGGGTATTCAGATTTCAGTGGAGATTTCAGATGCGCATGCCATCTGGGCTGATGAAGTTCAATGCAAAGTGGTTCTGAGTAATCTGATCCTGAATGGTCTGAATGTTCTTGAGGCAGGCGGTCAGCTCCGGATTGTCTCAGAAGAAAAGACAACAGGCTCGAACCGTGTCCTGCATATTCGCGTAATTGATGACGGTCCCGGATTAACGGAACAGGAACGCACGCATTTGTTCGACCCTTTCTATTCGGCGAGACAGGCAGGCCGGGGATTAGGCTTCGGTTTATCGAAGTGCTGGCGGATTATTTCTCTGCATGGTGGAACGATTGAAGCGGAAATTAATACTGACCGCGGAGTCACATTTCATCTGTTCTGGCCGAGAGAAAACCCTGCAGAATGAGCGGCGAATTGAGCCTGGCGGGCCTGTCAGACAGTGAAAACAAGCGACTTTCTGTAAATCAGCGCTTGCGGATCAGACGGGGATCGGTTTCAATATAGGCAGTAGGACGTTTGGGAAGTATGATTTTGCGCGAGTTCAATCTGCTTTGCACCCTTCACTTCATCGATTAAGCAGCCTGAGGGACGATGGCGGCGATTCATTCCTATTTGATTATTTTGACCAGCATCTTCGCGCAGTCCGAGAAGATTTCGGATGTGCCTCTGCTCAAAGAACCGGCAAGATACGCTATTGAAGCGCCTGAAATTGCCGTCAGAGGAATCCCCGTCAGCAAAGTAACCATCCGTGCTCTCACGGTGAATGGTACTCTGGATACTGATTTTTCCGGGCATCCCCACCAAATATTAGGTCTGGAATTATGGATTGATGGCGTTGATACGGCATTGCCCTCCTTCCAGAAGGGCATACTGGAATTGAAGACGGATTTGGCACAGAACCAGAAAGTCTTTATTACTCAGGATATGATTGTTGTTGATCCGAATATTCGAGGTGCAGCTTCGGCAGAAGTTTATCGAATTTCAAAATGGTTAAGTCTGTTACCCCCCGTTATCGCCGTTGTGCTGGCGATCTGGTTTCGGAATATCATCCTGGCGCTGCTGGTAAGTGTCTGGTGTGGCGCTGTGATCTTATCACATGGCAACCTGTTTTTGGGGTTTGTGCATACTCTGGATACCTTTGTGATCCATGAAATTGTCGAACCAGGCAGTCCTGATAATTCCCATATGATGATTATTTTATTTACGATGTTCCTCGGCGCGATGGTGGGGGTCATGTCTGTGGGAGGGGGGACAGCGGCTTTAGTGGCCAGGCTGGCACAATATGCGACAAAACGTGAGCATAGTCAGCTGATGACCTGGTTTATGGGGCTGGTCATTTTTTTTGATGACTATGCCAATTCCCTGCTGGTGGGAAGTTCGATGCGGCCTTTTACTGACCGTATGAAAGTATCTCGCGAGAAGCTTGCTTTTTTAGTCGATTCTACCGCAGCCCCCGTTTCCGGAATCGCCATTATTTCAACCTGGGTGGGAGTGGAAATCGGTTATATCGCGGACTCGTATGCCAGTCTGGGAATGGCCGAAGATTACTACACCACATTTTTATATAGCCTGCCCTATCGTTTTTATCCGTTACATTTGTTGGCGTTTGTCTGGCTGGTTGCCTATCTGGGACACGATTTTGGACCGATGTTGAAGGCTGAAGTTCGGGCCATTGCCTTTAACCAGGTCGTTCGACCAGGGCGTGTTAAAGTTGTCGAGGCAGAATCGGTAGCAGAAAAAGGGGAACTGGCACATCGTCAGTTATTGCGAAATGCGCTGATTCCTTTGTCCATTCTCCTGGGGCTGGCAATGATCGGGCTGTGGTGGACGGGGTCTGATGCCGTCGAGCAAATCAATGCTGCGCGATTTCGGCAGGGGCAAGTTGAACTGGAAAAGAATTTTCGCACGATTCTGGAGCATGCTTCCCCCAATCGGGTATTACTGATTTCTTCGTTCCTGGCTTCGATTGCAGCCATCGCCAGTTGCAGTTTTTCAAAAGCGCTTTCACTCAATGAATGTGTTGAAGCCTGGTCGGTCGGGGCGAAAAGCATGTTTCTGGCGATTCTGATTCTGGTGCTGGCCTGGTCGGTTGCCACAGTTTGTGACGAAAGTCATCTGAATACCGCAGGCGTTCTAGTCGAAATGCTCTCGGGAAGTCTTTCTCCAAACTGGATGCCAACGATCACCTTTCTCCTGGCCGCAGCGGTCAGTTTTGCCACCGGTAGCTCCTGGTCGACGATGGGACTCTTAATGCCTTTGTCGATTTCCGTCACGTACAGCCTGTTGGTTCCCTTGAATGAAGCCGGGCCTAATCATCATCTGATGCTGGGCACAATCGGTGGTGTGCTGGCGGGAGCGATCTTTGGTGATCACTGCTCACCCATTTCAGATACGACGGTACTTTCGTCTGCAGCTTCCGGTTCTGATCATCTCGATCACGTGATCACGCAAATGCCGTATGCGCTCACTGTTGCCGCCGTCTCAGTCGTATTTGGCTATATTCCGGTCGGGTTCGGCATTCAACCTTATATTCTTTTGCCGGTTGGTCTGGTCGTATTATTCCTGATTTTACAGTTTTACGGACGTTCTGCCGAAGCCGAAGCCGCCAAGGTTCTGGAGGCGGGGATCAGCGCTGAGGAGTTTAATGCTCCCAGGGGGAAAGCATCTGAGCAGGGAAAATCGGCCGATAAAAAAGAGTCGGAAACGGAAGAAACCGAACAATCGGGAGAGTCTAAAGAAGTGTCCGTAGAAGAGGTCTGAAACCGTGTCTTCCCACTGGTTTGTATGCTATAATTTTCCTATATCCTGTAAACTCACAACGACTTTGTTTTTATGTATAGGTGTTCCTCAGCATGCATCCCCAGTCAAAACTCAGTGGAATTTTTACCCCGAATCTGGTTCCCTACAATTCCAAAGGCGAAATCAACGAGTCGGAATTACGTCGCTACATCGATTGGCTCATTGAAAAAGGTGTTCATGGGCTGTATCCGAACGGTTCCACTGGCGAATTCACCCGGTTTACTCCGGAAGAACGTCGTCGTATTGTGGCGATCATTGCTGACCAGACACGAGGGCGTGTGCCAATTCTGGCAGGAGCGGCAGAAGCGAATGTGCGTGAAACGATCAAAGCCTGCGAGTATTACCACGAACTGGGAATCCGGGCCGTGGCGATTGTGGCTCCTTTTTATTACAAACTGAGTCCAGCTTCTGTTTATGCTTATTTTAAGGAAATTGGCGATAACACACCCATCGATGTGACGTTGTATAACATTCCGATGTTTGCCAGCCCGATTGATGTGCCTACGATTCAGCGTCTTTCCGAAGAATGTGAGAAGATCGTCGCCATCAAGGATTCATCGGGCGATATTCCGCATATGATTCGCATGATTCAGGCAGTTCGTCCTAACCGTCCGGAATTTTCCTTTCTGACTGGTTGGGATGCGGCCTTGATGCCTTTATTGCTGATTGGGGCAGACGGCGGAACCAATGCGAGTTCGGGAGTCGTCCCAGAACTGACACGTAAGCTCTATGACCTGACGATGTCCGCACAGCTGGATGAAGCACGCCGCGTTCAATACGATCTGTTGACGTTGTTTGATACGATGATCTATTCTGCCGAATTTCCGGAAGGATTCCGTGCCGCAGTTGAGCTGCGCGGTTTTCAGATGGGGCAAGGGCGCCAGCCAATTACTTCGGAACAGAAAACCGACATCTCCACATTGAGCCGCACACTGCAATGCATGCTTTCCGAGCATGGTTTTACTAACGAACCGATTGGTGGCTGTGCTACCGGGATCACTGAAGAGCTCGGCAGCAACGACGTTTCACAGATCGTTCAACGTGTTGTTGCAGAACTCAATCGTCGCAATCTAATTTAATTATAGTCAGCTTCAAGCAACGGTCAGCCTTCCAGTTGACTGCGGTAGTAATCTGCGCCGGTGGAAAGTGCGTCGTCCAGTTTTTCTGGAAGTTTGCCGCCGGCTTCTGCCATATCGGGTCTTCCACCGCCGCCACCGCCGACAACTGGTGCGGCGGCTTTGACGCAATCGCCGGCCTTCAGTCCCTGTTTGATCAGATCCTGATTGACTGCCGCCATCAAAGCGACTTTATCATCAATCACGGTACCAAGAATCAAAGCGACCTGCTTCCCCTTTTTGCGCAGGTGATCTGCAAGTTCCCGTAATTGATCCCGAGAAGCATCTTGCGCATGATAGGCAACGATTTTTACGCCGTTGACTGTCGGTGCCCGTTCCAGTAACTCATCTGCCGTGCCTGCCAGCGATTTGCTGGAGTACTTCAGAAGTTGCTTTTTCGTCTCCCGTAATTCTTCCTGCAACTGGTGGATTCGTTGAGGCAGTTCGTCCAGACGCGGTGCCTTGAGTTGTGCGGCGATTTCCTGCAGAAGTTTTTCGGTCTCTCTGGTCTTTTCGAGGGCTTTGGAGCCGGTCAGTGCATGAATGCGACGTACCCCTTTGGCAACGGGTTCTTCGTTCACAATTTTGCATAACCCTACTTGCCCTGTATTCGACAGATGAGTTCCCCCACAGAGTTCGGTACTGAAATCTCCCATCTGGACAACACGCACATTGTCTGGATATTTTTCTCCAAACAAAGCCATTGCTCCCAGTTCTCGGGCTTTCTGAAGTTTCATCAGTTCCGTACTGACGCTGGCTCCCTCCGAAATCCGTTGATTGATAATATCTTCAATCTGGCTGATTTCTTCCGGCGTGAGTGCTTTGCTATGCGAAAAGTCAAAGCGGAGCGTATCTTCTTCCACTTTCGAACCACGCTGCATGGCGTTTTCGCCCAATACGGTTCGCAGTGCATGGTGCAACAGGTGAGTCGCCGAGTGGGCACGTTGAATTCCGGAACGTCGGGGCTCCACGATCTTTGCTTTCAGGGCTTGCCCCTGTTCCAGCTTGCCTTGCACCAGATGGCCGATGTGAAGAATCAATCCCCCGTTTTTCTGGGTATTGATGACTTCAAATTTCACTCCGTCTGCTTCGAGGAAACCGATATCACCGACCTGACCACCGGCTTCTGCATAGAAGGGGGTTTGATCCAGAACGACGACAACCGGGTGAGCGTGGCCTTTTTCGATCATCGACTCCACGAGTCTGTCTTCGGCGATGATGCCAATTAATTTTCCTTCGGCTTGCGTGGTTTCATAACCTTTGAAAACGGTATCGCTGGTCGTTTTGTGCAAAGCAGTCAACGGACCTTCTGACATTACGGAGTCCAGAAAAGCTCCGCTTCCACTTCCTTCTTTGTGCCGTTTCATCAGAGTATTAAATTCGACCCGGTCAACGGCAATATTATTTTTGGCGGCGAGTGCTTCTGTCAGTTCGATCAGGAAGCCATCGGTCTGGTGCAGGTCAAACGCGTCTTCGCCCGAGATTTCCGAGAGACCTTGTTTTTCCGCGTTTTTCAGGAATCCTTCAAACCGGGTGAGTCCTTTTTCAATGACGCCCAGAAACTGCTCTTCTTCATCTTTGATTGTCCTCTGGACATTCGCGACAGTTTTTGCGATATCCGGATAGGGAGTTTTCATGATCTCCACGACGGCGGGGACAAGCTGGTACAGGAAGGGTTCATGCTTGCCGAGCAGGTAGCCTTCCAGGAGCGCGCGTCTGAGTAATTGACGCACAACATAACTCTCTTTTTCACTGCCCGGATTGACGCCTTCATGGATACTGAAAGTGATGGCCCGGACGTGGTCTGAAATGCGACGGATCGGACGACCGGTTGGCTTTTCAAATTCATACCCGATTCCTACCGTATCAGCGGCTGCAAGACAGAGCTGTTTGAGCGTGTCAATCTCAAAATTGCTGCGAACACCCTGCAGGACTGAAGCGGTCCGTTCCAGGCCCATACCGGTGTCGATGTTCTTTTTGGGCAGCGGCTTGAGATTGTTGGGGGGATCACCGACGCGATTAAACTGGGTGAAGACCAGGTTCCAGATTTCGACGTTATCTTTCCCGCCATTGGGATGATAGAAGATTTCACTGCAGGGTCCACAAACGCCATCGGGGCCTAAGGAAGGCGCACCAGCAGGCCAGAAATTTTCGTGTTCATCTTCACGGCTGATGCGGTTAGACGGAAGTTTGATTTCGTCGTGCCAGATGTTGTAGGCTTCATCATCTTCTTTGTAGACTGTCACGGAGAGCAGATTCGGGTCGAGCCCCAGCCATTTTTTATCAGTCAGGTATTCCCAGGCCCAGTGAATCGCTTCGCGTTTAAAATAATCGCCGAAAGAGAAGTTACCCAGCATTTCAAAAAAGGTGTGGTGATAGGCGGTCACACCCACATTTTGAATATCGCCGGTGCGCAGACACATCTGGCAGGTCGTTGCCCGTGTGAATTCGAGTTTCCCCACTCCCAGAAACTGATCCTTGAATTGATTCATTCCCGCGGGCGTGAATAACACGGTGCGGTCATCGCGTGGGACCAGAACATCGGATGGTCGCCGGACGCACCCTTTTTCTTCAAAGAAGGAAAGATAATTCTCGCGAAGTTCGTCTGTTTTCATTGCTTTTTAAAATTACTTGCTAGGGAGGGGAAGGATTAGCTTTCGGCCATCCAAAAGTTGTAATATGACTTGTGAGTTATTTGTTTTTTGTGCTTCCTGATAAAACGATTCAGGTGTCTGAACCGCTTGATCATTAATATGGCTGATAAACGTTCCTTCCGTGAGGCCCGCCAGTTGTGCGGGACTATCGGGAACAACATGAGTTACGACGACAGCAGGTGGATAACTGAACGGGCTAAATGTGTATTTCTTACGAGCAGTGGGGTAATCGACTCTCAGTCCGCGCCAGAGGGGATGTCGAAATTGAGTTTGAACAATCCCTTCATCATCAACCACCGGCCATTTTCCTAGTTTCACTGTCAGAGTCAACTCACGCGGTTTTTTTCCTCTCAAGATTTGAAGCTTTACTTCACTTCCCGCACCTGCTTTACCCACTTCCCGCATTAAGTCCAGCTCATTGGTCAATTTTTGACCATTGATTGAGAGAATCAAGTCTTGGGGCAACATACCGGCCAATTGGGCGGGGGAGTGCTGTTTCACGCTATCGGCTTCCACATAATAGGGTTCCTGTAATGTGAAATTTCCCGCGAAATTATGCCTTGCCTGGTTCCGATCGATGGTATGCGGCCCGATGCCCAGAAAACCATATTCTGCTTCCAGACCCTCAGAGAGGCTGTTGATGATGCGCCGGGTTGCACTGTCGATGGGAATCGCATAGCCGGACGATTTTTCATAGCCATCCAGGGCTGCCAGCGCGGTGGTAACTCCGATCAGATTCCCATCGAGATCCAGTAACGCACCACCACTGGTTCCCAGCTCCAGGCGTGTGTCGACCTGCATTAGTGTGCCAAAATGGTGCAGCGTTTCTTCTTTATCAAGTTCCTGATTTAAAAAGTGTTTCGGAACAGGCACCGGAAACCGATGGAAGTTACTCACAATCCCCCAACTGGCGCTGGGGGAACCATCGCGGGCGATTGCGTAGGGGTTTCCCAGTGCAATGACAAATTGTCCTTTTCGAATGGTTTCGGTTTTTCCATATTCGATGGGAATCAGTGAGCGGGCATATTCACCAGGAAGTTCACGCTCAGGACTGAGGACGGCCAGATCACTGCGCGGGTCAGCGGCGAGAATTTCTGCATAAAACCCCTGTCGATTAGATGTGTGAATATAGATCCGATTTTCAGAAATCGCTTTTAGTCCCGCAACCGGCCCCCCCTCTGTGAGATGGTAGTTTGTCAGGATCAAGACTCGATTCTGTTTTGTCGGATCTGGGATGAAAACCCCCGATCCGAATTCGTTGGGAATGAAATTCAAATCCTGTGGGTCTTGGGATATATTTAATCCCTGGTTCGGGTCCAGGCCGAAAGGGGCGGGGATCCGGGTGGGGAACTGTTGTTTTCTTGTTTTGATTTTGGATATCGCAACCACCGACTTTTCAGCCTTATCAATGGCCTGAATCAGTTGTTTTTCGACGGCAAAAGCGACGGCGCGTGCATCCAGACCTTGCGCATAGAGAGCGGGATTCTGTTCTGGCGGAAACAAAAACAGTCCGGCGAATAAGGTCGTAATTAAGCAGGCACGACTTCGAGCAGATTTTGTTGGTTGTGCATCAAACATTCATTGCCTTAGATTCAATCAAAAAGAGATGTAATGTGATGAGCCAGAAAAATCATTCCAATTTGGTTTGACGTTGATTAATCGCTATTTTACCGTGTTTCCAGGGAGAACCCAATGCAAAACGACCTTGAATACCACTGTCGGCATCAAGGTCGTTTACATCGTTGACTCATTTGACAGCGAGTTTACCGAATCAGGCTTCAACAGTTTCCGGTTCCGGTTCCAAAGAGGGAACCAGGCCTTGTGCCTCAAGAACTTTCTGCTTGATTTCCTGACAGAGATCGGGATTTTCTTCCAGAACTACTTTGGAACGGTCTCGACCCTGTCCGAGGCGTGTTTCCCCGTAACTGAACCAGCTACCGCTCTTTTTGACGATTCTGTTTTCCACGGCCAGGTCCAGAAGATCCAGTTCGAAGTTGATTCCGCCTGTCGTGAGCATGTCAAATTCGGCTACCCGGAAAGGGGGAGCGATCTTATTTTTGACAATCTTGGCTTTCATACGGATGCCGGTAACGTTATCGCCATCTTTCAGAGTGGCAACACGGCGGACATCCACACGAACGGAACTGTAAAATTTCAGAGCGCGGCCGCCGGGTGTTGTTTCGGGGCTACCGAACATGACACCGATTTTTTCACGAATCTGGTTAATGAAAATCACAGTCGTTTTGGATTTGGAAATGGCTCCGGTTAATTTCCGCATAGCCTGGCTCATCATACGGGCCTGCAGACCGACGTGTGTATCGCCAATTTCGCCATCCAGTTCTGCTTTGGGGACCAGCGCTGCAACCGAGTCGACAACGATGACGTCAACAGAGTTTGATTTGATCAGCATTTCTGCAATTTGCAGCCCTTCTTCCCCATAGGAAGGTTGGCTGACCAGCATTTCGGAAATGTTGACCCCCAGCTTTTTGGCCCAGATCGGATCCAGAGCATGTTCTGCATCGATAAAGGCGGCGATGCCCCCTTCTTTCTGGGCATTCGCAATCACGTGTAATGCGAGAGTCGTTTTTCCACTCGATTCCGGGCCGTACAGTTCAATCACCCGTCCGCGGGGAAAACCTGTGCCACCAAGGGCCAGGTCGAGTGAGAGCGCGCCGCTGGAAATGGAGGGAACGACTTGTGCGTTCTCTCCTTCCAGTTTCATGATGGCGCCTTTGCCAAACGCCTGCTCAATTTGTCCGAGCGCGTTATCAAGCATTTCCCCAGAACCGGCGGAGCCGTTGTTATGAGTGGGGGCGGGAGTTGCGGCTCGTTTTGATCGTGACTTTGCAGCCATTGAGGTCTTCCTTCAATAATATGACATTTGCCCCGCAATTGAGTTCGATTTCGTCAGGCGAAGCAAGTGCCTAATTTGTCGAGAATTGCGGGGACGTTTATTATTGAACGCCGTCTCGACCCATGGATTTAAAAGGAAATGTCTATTGTGGACGAAGATATACTAGCCGATTTTTTTCCTGTCACAATAGTAAACGTGAGAGATTCTCACTGGGATCAATTATTTCAGAATTCTATCTGTGTGAAAAGGAATAAATCACGGGAAAGATCCGAAAATCTGTAAGAGTTTCAGTTCGTGTCGGACTGATTTTCATTTTGAATCAGCATGCCCAGATACGATATTCGGATGGGATCAGACAGCGCCAAAGCTTCTGCCAGCTGAATGATGGCGGATTCTGCTTCCTGAAGTTCCGACTCTTCTGCCAGCAATTCGATTTCTGCAAAAATTCCCAGTCCTTCCACTTCATCGACGGTAATTTCAAATGCGTGTTGGTCATGCAGATAGGTGAAGGGGATACGCAACTTTTTGACAGATCTCAGAGGTCGAAACCCCAGCAGTTCAAGCATTTCCGATAATTGTGCAAACGCGGGCTGGCCTGATTCAAACGCCAGTTCAATTTCCTTGCGCACCTTGCTGACGGTCGCCCGTTTCGGACCTTTATAAGTGATTCGGTTGTCTGATCCATTACAGCGGATGCGCAGGGCTTCGTCCGTCTCAGCAAAATTACGAACGGGGTGCATGAAGTAGAAATCCTGTTGATCCAGGCTGGTTCCCCGCGTGGCGCCGAGCTGCTCCAGTTGTTCAAACAAAGCATCTTTGTCGGCGATGGCAAATTTTTGTTCCACTTCCAGCATTTGAAAACCACATGTATCGAGGGGCAAATTATCCGCAGGCTTGGGAAGACAACTAATCGCGCCAGGGGTGTTTGATCTTTTCCCAGTACGAGTCAAATTCGAATTTGGGGCTGTTGTCGAGATCGTGGCACTGGTAGCAGGTGTTCTTTTTCGCTTCCGCAAGTGTCACCCGCATGACTTTTTTGGCTTCTTCGAGTTTTTCCATATCGACGAGTTCGATGTGTCCGCTACCCGGGCCATGGCAGTTTTCGCATTGTTGTCCTAACAGAAGCGGTGATTCCTGTTTATTGACAAAACCACTTTTATACCGGATCACTTCCTGAGGATTCCACCCGGTCACATGGCAGGACAGGCATTCGGGATCATAGATGCGGGAAATGACGTTCTGGCCTTTCTGATCTTCACGACCGGTAATCAGACTTTCGTAGGCATGGGCATGCGCGGTTGTTAACCATTTTTCGTACGCTTTCGTATGGCACTCGCCACACTTTTCTGCACCCACGAATGTCGCACCGCGCGGATGATCAATGGGCAGTTCTTTCGCCGCCAGATCTTCCTGTTTCAGACGGTCCTGATAGAACTGCATCTGCTCGGCCATGCGCGGCGTATCCTGAAAGCGTTGCTTATCCAGCTCGATCACCGTGAAGCGGAACCGTTTCGAAGGATCAGCCTTTGTCGCACTCTGCGGATAATAGCCAACAACGCCAGCACTTTTTCCCTTGTGGCCGACATCGACCATCATCGTTTTGCCGAGAAATTCCGGTTCTCCGATCGGATCTTCGACGCCACCTGCGGTCAACAGAATATCAAACACAGGGAATTTTTCTGCAAGCGATTTCGATTCTTCCTTGCTGGATTGCGAAAGCAGGATCATCAGGTCTGGCTTGGCGGCTTCCATTTTTTGGATAATATCAGGCAGTACTTTCGCTGGTTCCTGCCAGGTGATATCCGGAAGTTTTTCCATGCGGCTTTTGCCGATGATGGAAGTCACGGCGATTTTGACGCCGCCGACTTCGATGATTTTGAAATGGCTTTTTCCCAGATCCGGAGTTTCCAGAATCAGGATATTGGCCGCCAGAAACGTGGGCGTCGTATTGGGTGCGGTCGGTTCGGGGTTATGCAACTGCAGAAAAATATCAGCACCGAAGCGGAGTTCTTCAGGTCCCAGTCCGACTCCTGCGTATTTCATATCCTTCAGGGAAGCCAGAATGGTTTCGTATTTAATCTGGCTCTGGCGGCGATTGCGTTTGACCAGTCCTCCCAGATCAAAGGCCGTCACAGGCCACTTTCGATCTTCGATTTGTTTGAAGAGATTGGCCAGCAGTGAGACGCCCCCGGTTTGATTCTGGGTACAGCCACACGGCTCAAGATAACCATGACGTTCGCCGGTCAACACGATTGCCAGCTTGGGAGCAGGCCAGTCTTTGAATAAAGGTTTGGGGGTGCTGTGTGCGATCGATTTAGGAGTACCAGGGGTTGGTTTTGGGTGTGTTGTCCCGGTAGCAGGAGTTTTTTCAGAATTCGAGAGGGCCGGCTTATCTTGTGTGGAATCCGAAAGTTGTTTTTCAACGGGTGAATCCGACTGCGGCTTTGTCTGGTTTTCAGATACTGCAGAATCGGAATTTGTGGGGGACGGTTGAATCGACTTGTTTTCGCAGCCCGCCAGCAGCAGAACTGCAGTGAGTAAGGCAAGCAGACAATGATGGTCTGAGATTCGTTTACATAACATTCAATGCGACCTTCCATGGAGATGATTGAGGAAAGTAAGCAGGGTAGGGGGTTCCTCGCCGCTTATCTTATCTCATATCATGGTGTTGCGTCAAAGTGGATCTGACCCTGGCCCTGAAAAGATCACATTTATTTTAGAGAAACAATGAAAAGTGCTGTAGGGGTATCGGGAATTCCAGGGAAACAGATTGGTCCTTTATAGTGAAACAAACTGGACTCGGAACTCAATGTTTTTTGCATTCGGGTGGTTGGTTTCCAATTTCACCTTAGCCAGATTGCCTCGGCCAAAGGAAACCGAAGGGAGTCCCGCCGGGACGGCAAATTTCAGTTCGTAACGCTGCTTTGTCTTGGACTGAAAACTGTCATCTTTTTTCAATTCAAATTTGAGATAATCAGGTGCAATCTCCTGATTCAAAATTTTCAGAGGCTGTTCAGTGCCTTCCACAAACATGGATAGAGTCACTTCTTTTCCCTCTTTGGCAGAAAATTCCCCAAGATTCAAAACCATCGATTCGGGATTCCAGTAAACTCCAAATGTCGGGACGATCCGGATCGGTCCGGTATGATTTCCTGAGACCTGGATGACAAAATTTCTGTTACCGGGCTGATGCTCATGTTTGTGATCCTCACCCTCTGGATGTTTATGGTCTGCTTCGGAATGGGAAGCTTCCGTGTCATTGGGAATATCAGTTTTGACGGTCAGGCGTTCGGTAAATCCCCCCAGAGGAAATTTGCTGGGATCCGCGGTGATTACAATCGAGTATCCGCTCTTGGCGTTGTCTTCCTTTAATTCTTCAGGTGTGAGTGGCTTGAACGAGGAGGTCAGACCCGGTTTACTCGATTCAATTTCTAATAATTTGAATTCATCCAGATACTTGGTGTGAATTCTTCCCGTGAATGAAACCGGGTCACTGTTCGACATGACGGGCAGAGACCAATGCGGACTGCCCGATGAATCGCCGGTAAAGGCAATCAGGTTGTTGGCGGTGCCCTCGATCTGCAGCTTGAGTTCCTGGTTTTCGGGATCGTTAGTGAAGATCGTCGCCGTTTGTCCGAAATGCTCCTGGGGGCTTTTGGGAGTCCAGGTGAGTTCGATCTCAATCGATTCACCGGGAGCGACCGAATTCTCTTTCATTTCGCTCAGCGTGCATTTGCAGGTCGTGTTCCCTTTTTTTACTTCGAGGGGGGCTTCTCCCTCATTTTTTAAGACAAACTTGTAAGACAGTGACTGCCCGACCGCCATCTCACCGAAGTTATAGCGTGGTTTTTCAACGACAGCTTTGGGATAAGGGCCCGATGTTGCCACCTTGGGGCGGTCATCTGCGGGATCGTTGACAGGTTTCTCAGGTTTTACAGGATCGAGATCGCCATTGCCCCGTCCTAACCAGACGGTACCCACAAGAGCGACAACAAGAACAACCATTGTTGTGAGAATGGTTCGCAGATTCATAATTACACCAGCAAAGAAAATTTTAATTGATAAATGTTGAGAACATAAAATCAGTCATTCCGACTCAGGAGCAACCTCTGGAGAGCCCTCCTGCTATTATGAGCCGAAGGGCACCTGAGTTCAATTCTGATTCCTTTGACTTACGTTAATTATTTGATTCATTCGACTTAAAGTCTCCTCAGTCAGATATTTGTCCACATGCCGGGCACGACGATTGGCTTCATCCAGTTCCAGCGCCCGTTGGGCTTGTTCCTGGCTATCACTGGTCTGACCTGCATCAGACAAGACTTCCGCAAAAACCGCACGATACCGGGCGTTGTTCGGGTAACCGCTGACGGCCTGCTGCAGATTTTTGATTGAACCAGCCAGATCCTCCTGCTTTTTTGAAACTTGATACTGTTGGTGAAAATGTTGGCCTAACTCAAAATAGTTCAGCGGATTCACAGGATCCCGTTGAATGGCTGCCTGCTTCAGTTTGACTCCTGCTTCAAACACATCACGGTCATGAGTTCCCTGATTAAATTGCAGCGCGGCCAAAGCCTGCCAGGGAGCTGGAGAGAGTGAATCTGCCTGGCTGGCCTGACGAAAATACCCTTGCGCAACGCGAGCGGACTGACCGCGCAACAGCGACTGCTCACCTTCCATTACGAGCTTTTTTCGCTCGATTGTTGGCGCAAATGAAGACATCACAAAGAAAACTGTCAACAAGAGGCAAACAATCAAAGTCGCGGTTTTCAAATGTATAGTTTTCAGAGGCAGTGATGGGGCAGAATCGCTTACGAGGACGGAACTTTCGTCGGTGTCGGACTGTTGAGTGATTACGGGAAACGCCAAAGACAGGAGCAGCAGCCAGGTTTGTGTGACCGCCGGCATGGCAATTCCCCCCGCTCCCAACAGATGAATGCAGAGTGCGACAAAAGCCGCCGCGAGAGCCAAAGGCATAAGCGAGGAGGTCGAATTTATCTGGTCTGAACCATCGACGGCTTGCCAGCCTGTGTAAAGCACGAAATAAATCACCAGCCAGCCCAGGCAGAGAAGCCAGAGCAAAGATTCATCAATCGACTGCAGGAATAATTGAATGCCCCATAACAAAGGGAAAGAGAGTGCGAAGCCCAGTAATAATGCGATCTGATCTGGGGAAAAGGAATACCGGGCAGACGATGCCTGCATTTTTAAATCAGTGTGAACAGTCTGCGGTTTGATGACCCAGTGAAAGCAGGCCAGAGAGACTATGATCAACAGTCCCGCGAATGCGATGATACCGGCGTTGGCCCAGACGTCGAGAAACAGATTATGCGGATCGGCAATTTCTTCGCTGGAGCCGGGCAATTTATACTTCAGATAATGGTTGCGGAAATTCCCGGGGCCCGTGCCCCACAGCGGGTTTTCTTTGATCACGTCCCAGGTGGCAGTCCAGTATTCGAGTCGATATTGGAGCGATTTAGGGGCTTCTGTCAAAACCGCCCGGTCAAAACCGTCGCTGAATGTGGCCAGCAGGAAAACCCCCAGCAGCAGGATCATACCAGTGAAACCCCATTTGAGAGCCCGTTTTTTCCAGAGTTGTCTCTGTTCCGGCATGTTTTGTCGATTTTGAATCAGTTTCAAGAGAGCCAGGCTGACGAAGCCGGCCATAACGCCGATCCAGGCAGTGCGACTTTTAGTGAGAATCAGGCAATAGCCAATGAGCAGCGGGGGTAATACTAAGAGCCAGGCTTTGCATCGATTCCATTTTGAAGCCACGTGTTCCGTTTTGTAAAACAGAATCTGAATGGCTTGCGCCACTGCAATCAGGAAACCGACTGCAAGCAGACCTGCAAAAGTATTCGCCAGCGCAAACAGACCCAGGGGTTCTGTGCTGTTGAGCAGACGTTGTTCAAATAATTGACGACCACTGCCTGTTAATGCGTCTGCCGGAACTCCCATTGAAAGCAGTTTTTGCTGGGCGTCGGAACGGACTGAAGGTGAGACAGCCGCATCGAATTGCTGCCGCTCTGACACATACTCTTTTGACAGTTGCTTGTACATCCAATGGTGTTGCCAGATACCATAGAGGGATAACAATACAATGGTGGCTAAGAATCCCTGCAATAGTGTACTGCGAAGATGTGGTGTCGCGACCAGTCGCCGCGTGAGTGAGAAGGTGAAACCCAAAGCCACCCATTCCCACATCATGGTCAAAGCAGCCCGTTGTTGGCCTTGCGAGAAGTAGATCATGACGAATGTGGAAATGACTTGTCCCGAGACCAGCAGCCAGACGCCGATGTCAAAGCGGTCAATGCGAACCGTTCTAGAGCGATCCGCCAGTTGAGAACAGCAAAACAGTACCGCCACGATGAACCAGCCCAGCGCGATGTGCAGTGTATCTCCCTGGGGCGCCGATTCTGCGGGCAGTAAATATCGGGCTGTGATTAAACTGCCGACAAGGAACAGTTGAATCCCGTTTAACAACCCGGGAAGTGAATGGAGAGTTGGTACAGACGGAGTGGATTGGGTATGAGGCGTCTGTGATCGGTTTTGTTTTCGGCGTTTACTCATTCCCGATTTTTCCGACCTACGTTCTCCAGAATGGTGACGATGGATAGCACGCACAAAATCATCAGAATGACGAGCAGCGCTGCACTCCAGGACGAGACTTCGTATAAAATCAATCCCCCCACTCCGGTTGTCAGAGTAGCCAGATGGATGGTGAGGACTGTGTCTCGTTTACTCAGACCAAGTTCTACCAGCCGATGCGAGAAATGGCTTTTATCAGCATGAAACGGGCTGCGACCTTCTTTCAGGCGAATGATCATGACCGTACAGAAATCATACAGGGGAATCGCAAGAATACAAAGGGGGGCCAGGATGACATGCCGGCTGGCGACCGATGCCCCTTCCGGTAAATCTCCCGGATAAAATGTTCCCAGAATGGTCATGGTAGAGAGGATCAGACCGATAAAATAGCTCCCCGAATCTCCCATGAAAATTTTCGCAGGAGGCCAGTTATGGCATAAAAAACCGGCAATCGAACCCGCGAGTACGAGCAAAACGCCGGCGACAAGCCACCGTGGTTCGCCCGTGAATCGCAACATGATCAAAGCAAACAAAACCGCTGCGATCAGCCCGATTCCCGATGTCAGCCCATCCATGTTGTCCAGAAAGTTCAACGAGTTGACCAGCACGATAATCCAGACCACCGTCAATAAAATGCCGATCCACGGCTGCTGGATAAAGAGTGTTCCCCGCACACCTGCCAGAACCAGTCCAAAGGCCACCAGTAATTGAATGACCAGGCGCGGTTTCCAGGAAATATTGAGTTTATCGTCCAGGAGTCCCATGACGGCTAAGACCGTACCTCCCGCCAGTACGGCCCATAATTGTCCTGAACGATAAAGAACCCCTTCTAAATGGGGAACCAGTTCCTGGGGAATCCAGGTGGGCGTCGCGCCAGATTTTACGATGACCAGGACAGTCAACTGTGCAACGGCAATGGGGAGTATCACTCCCAGCCAGATTCCGACTCCGCCTCCCAGAGGTGTGGGATTGATGTGTACCTTCCTTTGCGCGGGCTGGTCGATCAGCCCCCATTTGGGTGCCAGTTTGCGCATCGCTCCTGTTGCCAGGAAAGAAATCAGAAACGAAGGGACAAGGCAAGCAATTACAAAGAATAACATTACAGATGGCATTCAGGATAAGAAAAGAGAGAGTCTCGCGATATATGCTCTAGTTTGGCTGAAGAACGGATTTAGTGGTAGAGAAAAATGCATTTCTCGTCAGTCTTCGATTGATATATCTGTTGCATGACTTAAAGTTGATTCTATCTGTATAACCTGTGAAACCGCTATGTCTTATGGAGACAGCAAACTGCTGCAATGAACAAATTATTCGAGGAAGAGTTTCGTTTTAATCAAGCAAGTCGTCCTAACTGGGAGTCGGGAGCCAGGCATCGTGAAACGCTCAGGGGTTATCTGACTGCTCTGGCTGGAAACCGACAGGGGCGATTGTGTGTGCTGGGGGCGGGCAACTGTAATGATCTGGATGTGAAGCAACTGCTGCAGGTGTATAGTGAGATTCATCTGGTTGACGTGGATCAGAGTGCTTTAGACTATGCGGTTGAAGTGCAGGCCGTTTCTGATGATCCGCGTGTCTTTCGGTATGTGCGGGATATTACAGGAGCAGGTCAGGAACTGGCTGGCTTCGAGGCGGCGAGTATTTCACCGGAGACCGATTTGAGTGAGATCATTCAGCAGTTCTCACAACCTGCTGAGTTGGATCTGCCCGGTCCGTTTGATGAGGTTTGTTCGACGTGCGTATTGAGTCAGTTGATTCTGCAGGCCGTGAGTGCAGTCGGAGACACTCATCCGCAGTTTGAGCAACTGCTGGTTGCCATTCGCTCTCAGCATTTTCAAACTGTTGTTGATTTAATCATCGATAGTGGGGCTGGTTTAGTGGTGAGTGACTTTGTTTCTTCCGAGTCCGCAACAGACTTGAAAGAGGTACCGGATTTTCAATTCACTCAATATCTCTCCCAGTTACTTTCATCACGCAATTTCTTTCATGGCGTGCATCCGGGAGTGTTATTTTCCCAGTTGAAAGGGAATACGCCGCTGGCAGGTTTAGTTCGGAATGTAGAAATGCTACCGCCGTGGCGCTGGGATCTCGGATCGCGACAATATGCGGTTGCCGCGATCCAATTTCATCGGTTGCCCCGTTCGTGATTTCGTATCGTGCAGCGGAAGCTGCCGGGTTTAGTTTTTTTCGGCCGGTTTCTTTTTCTGAGCTGCGCCGCTGTTTCGAGGTTTAGAGTAGAGCGAGGGGGGATCTTTCTCGACCGAGCCCGTGTCATCGGGAACCTGATATTGAGTTTGCAGGCGTTTCAGTTCCGCTTTCAGGTCGGTCACTACCTGAGCATATTCCGGATCGGCATAGACGTTTTTCATTTCGCGGGGGTCTTTTTCCAGATCATAGAGTTCCCATTCTCCAAGATTATAGAAGTCAATCAGCTTAAAGCGTTTCGTGCGGACTCCATTATGCCGACGGACCATGTGGGCGGCACGACGGTCGTTATAAAATTCATAGTAATGATAGTACAGACTTTCGCGCCATTTGTCGGCAGTCCCTTTAAAGAGAGGCACCAGACTCACCCCCTGCATATCAGCGGGTATCGTTGCGCCTGCCAGATCCAGAAAGGTTTCAGCGAAGTCGAGATTAGAGACGAGTTCGTTATTCACGCTGCCGGGTTTGATTACGCCAGGCCAGCGAACCAGAAACGGCATGCGGTAGGATTCTTCGTACATGAACCGTTTATCAAACCAGCCATGATCTCCCAGATAAAATCCCTGATCCGAGGAATACATCACGATGGTGTTTTTTGCGAGGCCTGATGCTTCCAGATAGTCGAGCATCCGACCGACATTATCATCCACAGAGGCAACACATCGAAGATAGTCTTTCATATAACGCTGATATTTCCAGCGTACCAGATCTTTACCGCTGAGATTCGCTTTGCGAAACGCTTCATTTTTGGGTTCATAAGCGTCAGTCCAGACTTTCAACTGTTCGGGCGTGAGATTATTGGGCGGAGTCAATTTCAGATCAGCAGCGGTCATGGTTTTCGCAATCGTCATGTCCTGCTGTCTGGCTGCTGTTCCACGTCCTTCATAATTGTCAAACAGGTTATCGGGTTCCGGAATGGTCACGTCGTCATACATGTGTAAATACTTTGGCCCGGGCTGCCAGTTGCGGTGCGGTGCTTTGTGCTGGAACATCAGCATGAACGGTTTTTCCGGGTCCCGGTCTTTTTTGAGATAATCCAGGGCCAAGTCTGTAATGATGTCAGTGGTATAGCCGACATGTTTGACACGTTCACCGTTACGGATCATAGGTGGATTATAATAAGGACCTTGGCCGACCAGAATTTCCGAATAGTCGAATCCGGTGGGCTGGGTCTCAAGATGCCATTTTCCGACGATGGCGGTCTGGTAGCCGTTCTTTTGAAGGATTTTGGGAAACGTCTGCTGTGAACCGTCAAATTTGTTGCCGTTCTGTTTGAAGCCATTCAGGTGGCTGTGTTTGCCGGTCAGAATCACGGCGCGGCTGGGACCGCAAATGCTGTTCGTGCAGAAGCAGTTGTTAAACAGCATTCCTTCACGGGCGATGCGATCCAGATGAGGCGTCTGATTGACTTTCGATCCGTAACAGCTCATGGCATGCGAAGCATGATCGTCAGTAAAAATGAAGAGAATGTTCGGTTGTTGCTGCTGGGCGGCGTTGGTTTTTGTGAGGCCGCCGCCCAGCAGGACGAATTGGCTGAGGAACAGACTCAGTATGAGCGGAAGAGAAAATCGGCCAGATGGTTTGAAGAGCGACAGCATAGGGTTCATCCTCAGTCTCAAAAAATGTCAGCTGATACTAAGCCGGAAGCAGGGGCATTGAATTTCCCCTCTATCATGCAGGTTTGGGAGAGGAAGTGCAAGTTTTGTGATTACTTTGGAAAATGACTGAACAGAGTCACGTGAAAGATCGGTGATGTAGAA